>DZCT01000186.1 GCA_022736535.1 Desulfatirhabdium butyrativorans
GCAGTTCAACTCATAATAGCTGATCTTTTCTGATCCGAAAACTGCTGCTGTCCGATCCGGTGTGCGTCGCGCCTGTTCTTCAAAGAGTTCATGAAAGCATTTATTCTTGGGAATATCTCTTGCCGTATCATTCCATTCTACAAGGATTTGCCGACGTTCTGCTTCTGTCAGAAGCGAAAGTTTGCCTACAGGACGGGCAGAATCAGCAGCAATTTCTTTCAGCAGCATGAGATAATGCTCCGCGAGTCGTTTTATCCTGTTTTCACTGAACAAATCTGTTGCGTATTCAAACTTGAGATAAAGCTCGTCGCCGATTTCAAGCACATCTAAAATCAAATCATATTTTGCATAATTTATGGGTAAATCAAACTGCTCAATTCGCAGACCGGGCATTTCAGGAAAACGGGTAAAGCGATCCAAATTAAACTCGAAGGAAATCGCAGAACCCCGGCTCATATCCTGCGGCAAATTCAGCTTGCGGATCAGTCTGGAAAAAGGATATTGCTGATGTTGATATGCCGTCAGCAGTGTCTGCTTTACAAGGTCAAGATAGTCATCAAAGGACTGGTGAAAATTTATATGGCTGTAAAACGGAACTAAATGAGCGCAGTACCCCGCTAATTGCTCACTTCCTTCAAAAAATCGTCCTGCGCCCGGAAAACCGATCAGCACATCTTCGTTTCCGGTGATTCTGTGAAGCATCGCCGTATAAGCGGCTATCATGGTCATAAAGGGAGTGCATCGCCGCTTTTTGCCAAGCTCCCGGATTTGTTTATAAAGATTCGTATCGCATTTGATCTGATACCTTGCGCCGTTAAAAGTAAAGATATTCGGTCTCGGATAATCTGTCGGAAAATCCAATGTCGGCAGACCATTCGGAAACATATTCAGCCAGAATGTCTCATCGGCTTTACACTTCTCGCTTTGAAAATAGCCTTCCTGCCATTTTATGAAGTCCCGATATTGCAGTGCCGGTTTCAGATCGGCATTCTTACCCTCACAGAGCGCTGTGTAGCATACACACATATCTTGCAGCAAAATGAGCAACGAATATCCGTCATTAACCGTATGATGAAAATCTGCAACTAAGATATGCGTTTCCTCTCCGAGTTTTAGCAGTACAAAACGAAACAGAGGACCGGTTTCCAGATTCATTTGCCGCCGGCTGTTTTCCGCTAACCAGCCGGAAATCGGGTCAGAAATCAGGGCTGAGGGCTGAGAGAAGTCAATTAAAGAGACTTCTGCCCGCATAAAAGGCAATACTGTCTGTGTTTCTCCGTCAGCGGCAAACACCGTGCGAAGGGCATCATGGCGATCTGCAACCTGCTGAACCGCTTTTCGGAAAAGTTCTACCTTCAAAGGACCGCTCAATTTCAGAGCTAACGATTCGATATATGCCGGAATAGCATTCTCGTTAAGACGACAGAGAAACCACAACTGCTTCTGCGCCTCAGTTATCGGATAGCTTACCGGATTGACAACATTTACTTCTTTCTTAGTTTGACTGCCTTCAATTGTAAAGCCGCCTTCCCGCATCTCGTAAATTGCTTCTTTTACCTTTTCGATAATGTATGCAATATCTTCATCCGTATGTGCTGTTGAGAAAAAAGAAACCCGTTTTTCCCAAGTATAGATACCTTTTTCTAATAGAAGATAAAAGAAAATATCCATCTCTATGGGTTGCAGCAATTGATGATATTTGCCGAAAGATTCAAAGCGGAACAGCGAGCCGAAATGTTCCATACGGATTGCCACATTTTCTTCTTCAAAAAATTGATTCAGAGTTCGGGCAAAATATACGGTGCGCTCGTTTAGACGCTGCTGAAGTTCAGGTCCCTGTTCCTTCAGATATGTGAGTGCGGCTTTGGCAGCCGCCATTGTCAGCGGATGTTTGCAGAACGTGCCTGCAAAAAAGATCATGTCTCCTTGAGGATGTGAGTTATCCCCGAACTGCCACATACCGCCGTCTATCACGTTCATATATTGGGCTTTTCCTGCAACTACGCCTACCGGCATTCCGCCCGCGACTATCTTGCCGTAGGTCGCCAAATCCGCTTTTACGCCGAACCACGCCTGCGCACCGCCCGGATGAATGCGGAATCCCGTGATCATTTCGTCAAAAATAAGGACAATATTCTCTTTAAGCGTCAGTTCTCTCAAGTCATGCAGAAATTCTTTGGGCTGAAATCCGGGTCTCCGGCTCTGAACCGGTTCTACGAGAACTGCCGCCAGTTCATGGGCATGAGATTTGATGATTTGAAGCGATTCGGGGACACCGTAATTCAGAACTAAGACATCTTGTATTGCTCCCTGAGTCGTGCCGGGAGCCGCGGGAACGCTTGTTCCCTCTTCTCCCTGAGCTGCCAGAACGCCGTCTGAATTTCCGTGATACGCGCCGGAAAATAAAACTACCTTATTCCGTTTTGTAAAAGCCCGTGCCATGCGGATGGCAAACATGACCGCCTCTGAGCCGGTGTTGCAGAATGCCGCCCGCTCCGCGCCGGTCAGTTCGCAGATTAGTTTTGCTGCTTCACCTGCCAAATGAGACTGGGGACCGAGTTCAAATCCCTCCCGTAGTTGTTCTTCAATCGCTTTCACGATAAATGCCGGACGGTTTCCGAAAAAACTCACGCCGTATCCGATGGCAATGTCTATATACTCGTTTCCGTCAACATCCCAGAATTTCGAGCCTTCAGACAGGGGACCCACCACCGGATACATGACTTCTTTGAGCGTCAGCCTGAAGCCCAGCGAGTTGATCCAGTCCGAGAAAAAAGGGCGGTATTTCTGAACGACTTCTCTTGACTTCTTTGAACGAGCAGCATAACGCTCGATAAATTTTTTAATAAACTCCTGCTGCCGAGGCATCAAGACATCCGGTTCAAGCTTCATACCCCGCAAGTTGACGTTGGCAGGTAAGCGGTTGGGGGTTCGGGGTGAGAGGCGATTCTCCGCCTCCTCCCCCTGCACCTTTTTCAATGCCCCTGACCTCTGACCCCTGACCTCTGACCCCTGACCCCTCCTCAATATCTCCAATTGCTGAGACATCAATTGAGACATTGCCTGCATCTGCTGAAACATGATTGTTTCAAGAGAGGTAAGCGGTACGGGGTTCGGGGTGAGAGGTACAGCAGACGATACTTCTGTCTCCTGACGACCTGTCTCTATTGTCTCCTGATGACTTATTTCAGTTCTCTCATGACTCGCCTCTGACCCCGAACCCCGAACCCCGTAATATAGTCTGCTATCTTATTGATCGTATCCGTATCTTCATAGAATTGAAGCATTGACATCTCGATTCCAAAATGCTTCTGAATCCTCTGATTGATTCGTACCAGCATCAGAGAGTCAAGACCCAGTTCAAGAAAATGGGCATCGGTATTTATCTGAGCGGTATCAATACCGGAAACGCTTTTGATAATCTCGCTCAACTCTGAAAAAACAGTTTCTCTCAATTTATTCTGCCCCTGAGACATCTTCGGCATCCTTATCTGATTTATCAAGGTAAGAGGTGAGGGGTAAGAGGTCAGAGGTTTTTCTACTACTCCCTGACCCCTTACCTCTCACCTCTTACCTCATTTCTAACGCTGTGTCCAAGGAACCGGGAAGAATGACTGAATAACGGTTCCGCAGTTTTTCTCCGCAGCCAGCGTGCAGGCAAGATCGCCTACCGCCAAATCGAGTATTCCCAGCCCGAAGGGGCTGAATATCGCAATTTTATTGCCCTGCCGCGGCGGCGCGTCTCCGTTGAAAATATCTCCGATTGAGCATCGGATAAAACGGCGATGCCCTGCCTGCTGCTCCGCGAGATGAACCGAAGTCTGCGCCCTACAGATATGGTCTATATCGTCTGCAATATTGTCTGCCGAGAGAATAATTTCCGGCGACAAATCCCGCAATGAGGTATGCAGAATAATACTGTCGGGACCACACGCGGAAATATCGAATATATGCGGTTTGACTGCTGTTGTCGCAAATGCTGTTACAGAAGCCTTTTGGAATACGGCATCGGGCGATTCGGCAATAGTAATATTTAACTTATCAGATAACTGCTGACATTTCCGCCGGAACTGCTCTGCCCTTTCCGCGCTTAAATCATAGATAAAGACATTTTCAATTTCCGGGCGTGAGACAAAGAGGAATCGGAATGTCTCATAATTAATCAGACCGCAGCCTATCAGTCCGACGCTGTGCAGGGGCTGACTGCCCTGCAAGCAGTCAGCCGCGAGTGCTGCACTGGCTGCGGTGCGGCTCGAACTGACAACGGAACTTTCCATCATCGCTTTAGGACGCCCGTTTTCCAATGAGTTAAGTATGAGAACCGCGGATGCCCGTTCCATATCTTTTTCCAGATTTCCCGGAAAAGAAGATATCCATTTAATCCCTGCGGTTCGGAATCCGCCGCCGAGATATGCGGGCAGAGCAATAATCCGGTCTCGTTCTTTGTCCGGGAAACGCAGGAAAGTGGAATGCGGCAACGCGCTGTCTCCTTTTGCATGAGTCTGATACGCGGCTTTTACCGCATTCATAATGTCTCTTTCCCGTCCTTTGAATATCTCTACAATTTCATTCCCGTTCAGAAGAAGAATATCGTCATCTCTCATAATTATAAATCCTTAATTTCAGTGGTAAGAGGTGAGGGGTAAGAGGTGGCTTTGCCCCCTCTGTCCCTTACCTCTGACCGCTCATTCATTTTCCCAGAGGTGAAATACATCGCCGAAATGCTCTGCTACCCACTCGTCAGAGTAAACCGTGTCCATATACCGTTCGCCGCTGTCCGGGAAAATAGCCACACAGGTTGCGCCTGCCGGTATTTCATGCGCTTTTCTTTTAATCGCCGAAATCACGCCGCCTGATGAACCGCCGGCAAGTATCGCTTCCCGTCGGAGCAGTTGCCGGCATCCTGTCACACAGTCCAGATCGGTGACATGCACATATTCGTCTTCCAAGCCGGGAATGAACAGTTCAGGCATCCGCGCCGCGCCGTGGCCGGGAATGAGTCGTTTGCATTTAGTCGTCTTGTCGTAGATGATACTTCCCAGCGCGTCTATCGAGATAATTTTTGTACCGAGATTATTATTTCTGATATACTCGGAACAGCCTCGGAGTGTGCCGCAGGTGCTTACCGCGCAGAAGAAGTAGTCAAGCTTTCCGTCAAGCGCTGTTACAATTTCTTTCATGGTCTGATAATGTGCGCCCGAGTTATTCAGGTTTGCATACTGGTTTGTCCAATAGCTGTTCGGTATGGATTCCAGCAGTTCATGCACCCGTTCAATACGGGCAGGGAGAAATTCGCCGGTCTTCGGGTCAGGGTCTTTCACCATGCTGATTTCCGCGCCGTAAGCTTTCAGAATGGCGATGTTCTGCTCAGTTGTCTTAGGGTCAACCACACAGATAAAATGCAGTCCCAGAAATCGGCAGGCCTGTGCAAGCCCGATCCCCAAATTCCCGGAACTTGACTCAATAATCGTTGTTCCGGGTCCTACATCTCCCTCTTCCATCGCGCTTTTGAGCATATTGAAGGCGGTACGGTCTTTAATGCTGCCGCCGGGGTTAGACATCTCCAGTTTTGCAAAAAGCCGGAAGGAAGCGTCTTTGAACACACGTTCCAGCTTTACCAAAGGCGTGTTGCCGATAGTTGACAGGATGCCGCTGTTCATCATTGAAGCCATACTGTCGGTCTCACGTCTGACCGAATTAATAAAAAAAAGATTCATATTGCCTCCTTGTCTCGCTACAGGTTACGGGTTGAGGGGTGCGGAACTGCGGATAGCGGTATTCGCACCGAACTTGCCGATATATTTTTCCGATTTTTGTTCAAAAAGCTTTTCCTGTCTATCGTTCAGATAGGTTTTCGCGCTGCCGATTTCTCCTTTTCGGAGAAAGGCATTCTGTTTATAGCCTTTTTCCCAAATCGTTGCTGTTATATGGTCAAACTTGCTTTCGTGTTTCTTCATAAATGCAAAACTGCATTTTTCCATAATTTCGGGAAACTGCTCCGACGAGACATCAAATCCGCAAAACTGAATGATTCTCCGCAAACAGCCTTCCAAATCCTGAATCAGATTTTCATATTCAAGAAACATAATATTCGGATTGCCGACGTGTTCCCGCCACCCGGCAACATGCTCGAACCATGAACCGAACTGAACTTTTCCTCTCATGAACAGATCAAAGAACTCGGAAAAATCTCCCTTAAAGCCGAGATGAGACTTGTAAAAATGAAAAAAAGAAACCGCCACATCTTTGCCGTTTCGCATGACATAGATATACTTGCACTGCCCTTTGGGTATCCAACGATACGACAGATGACTCTTAAAAATACGCGGAGAAGGAACAGCCTCAATATCTTCAGTATTCATCACGTTAAAAGAAATCACCCGCTCGAACCAGGGAGCGACTTGGCATATATGTGTAAAATCCATGTTTCCCCGACTCGCCAATTGATAGAGAATCATCTGCATCCACGTCGTTCCGGAGCGCGGATAAGTAACAAGAAAAATGTCGTCTGCACGGGGAACAAAATCAAGGCGGCCTACCCTGAAAAGTTCCATAAACTGAAGGGTTTCGGTCAGTATTCCGATACTTTCTTTCAACAGCATGCTGCACCCTTTCAGCAAACCCGAGACGAGTTTCTTCGTCGGTGATTTTAAAATTTCATATTTTGAATGCCTTGCAGTCATGATTTTGAACCTTGAGAAAAATTGTTTTTTAAAACTTCCAATTGCTGAGATAACAGTTGAGACATTATCCGAATCTGTTCGGACATGATTCGTTCCAGAGCATCAGTTCCTTGTTCCTCAGGTTGCAGTTCAGTGGGCGCAGGTTGCGGATCGCTGTTCGCTGCTTTTTGCTCCTCGCGTTTTTCGGATTTCACATTGCTGTTTTCTGATTTTAACTCTCTGCTCTCTGCCCAAAAGCGTTGACGCTGAAAGGGATATGCGGGCAGAGACATTTTTTTGCGTGAGTAATTCCGGTCAAAGCCGGACCAGTCAATAGGGATGCCGTGGACATACAATGTTCCCAATGTCTCAAGCAACTGCTCCCAATCCGCCTGTTTCGGGCTTAAACTCGGAAGCCATTGTACGGGTGTGTCCATATCTGCGCCGAAACCTTCCGGCAAGCATTGATCTAAGCCCAGAAGAACCGGCTCCGGTCCTATCTCTACAAAGATTTCATATTTCTGCTCATGGAGCATTTTCATGGTTTCCGCAAATCTGACCGGCTGACGGGTATGGCGGCGCCAGTATGCCGTAGTTGCAATTTCATCCGTGACGAATTCCGCGCTGACATTGGAAACCAATGCAACCTGCGGCGGATGCAGTTTTATTGTCTCCAATGTTTTTGAAAAAGCATCGAGCATCGGTTCTGTCAGAGGCGAATGAAAGGCGCGAGAGATATTCACCTTTATTGTCCGAATTCTTTTGGTTTTTAACGCTTCTTCCATGGCTCTGATCGCATCTTTCGCACCTGAAACCAAAATGATCTCAGGACCATTGACGGCAGCAATTGAGACTTTTTCAGAATGGGCTTTAATAACTTCATTGACTTTCACCTCATCCGCAAAAACCGTCAGCATTTCTCCTTCAGGAGACAATTCCTGCATCAGACGGGCGCGATTTACAATGAGCTTCAAAGCGTCTTCGAGACTGAACACGCCTGCAACACAGGCAGCAATGTATTCTCCCAGACTATGCCCCAAGACTACATCCGGCTCGACGCCCCAAGATTTCCACAATTCGGCAAGTGCATATTCCATTGCAAATAAGGCAGGCTGTGCATAAACGGTTTCATCCAACAAGCCCCGGTCTTCAGGCTGCAAATTCCGAATTGCAAGCGGATTGCCGCCTGAAGTCTGACTACTTTCAATCCCTTTAGGATAAAGCACTTCGAGCAGTGATTTATCTTTATACGGCGACAGTCCGGTTTTGTTCAGATAAGCATCACAACGCTCTATAACTTCTCGAAAAACAGGCTGCGTCTCATACAACTGCCTGCCCATGCCGACATACTGCGCGCCCTGACCTGTAAAAAGAAATACGAGTTTGGGTTTTTTGTTCGTAAGATGTCCTGTAACTACACCGCCCGCCTGCTTTCCATCGGAAAAAGCTGAGAGCCTTTCTTTTGCCTGTTCAGAACATTCCGAGATAATTGCCAAGCGGTGATTGAAATGCGAGCGTCCGGTATTGGCAGTAAAACATATATCTCCTATTGCTGCATCAGTATGTTCAGCTATATATCTTGCATATCGTTCCGCTGATTGCTTCAATGCTGCATCGCTTTTTGCCGATAATGTGAGCAAATGAAGCGGTCGATCAATCAAAGCTTGAGAATTTTCAGTCTTTGTCCGGAAATCTTCAATCACAATATGCGCATTCGTACCGCCGAAGCTGAATGCGCTGATGCCTGCCATTCGAGGTTTGTCTCCTGATTGCCACGGTATCGCTTCTGTCGGCACTTTCACCGGAAATTCATTCCATGCAATATGCGGATTCGGCGTTTTGAAATGCAGATGCGGCGGAATTTCTTCATTTTGTAGAGACAAAACTACTTTCAGCAGACTTGCCATTCCTGCCGCCGCCTCGAGATGTCCCATATTGGTTTTGACCGAACCGATGATTAAAGGATGATCCTGAGAACGGTCTTTTCCGAAAACCGCGCCCAGCGCGCCGACTTCTATGGGATCGCCCAGCGATGTGCCGGTGCCGTGGGCTTCTATATAGTCAACCTGAGACGGTTCTACTTTTCCGCTTGCCAAAGCCTGACGAATGACTCTCTCCTGAGCGGGTCCGCTCGGAACAGTCAAGCCGCCGCTGGGACCGTCATGATTTACCGCCGAACCCCGAACCAGCGCAAAAATATTGTCTCCTTCCGCCAGCGCGTCTGAAAGACGTTTGAGAACAACCACGCCGCAGCCTTCGCCCCGCACATATCCGTCCGCTGCGGCGTCAAAAGTTTTGGAGCGTCCGTCAGCAGCCATCAAATTTGCTTTGGAAAAACTGATCGTGACCTCCGGCGCAAGCATCAGATTCACGCCGCCGACCAGCGCCATATCGCATTCTTTCCGGCGCAGGCTCTGACACGCAAGATGCAGCGCGACTAAAGACGAAGAACATGCCGTATCCAATGCAAAGCTCGGACCCGTCAATTTCAGGAAGTAGGAAAGACGACCCGCAGCCAAGCCTACGGTATTACCGGTTCCGAAATATGCGTCAATGTTGCCCGGATTCCCTGATTGAAGCAGACGTGAGCCGTAGTCAAGACTCATCATGCCGATAAACACGCCAGTGGAACTACCTGCTGCTTTACTCGGGGGCAGATTGGCGTTTTCCAAGGCTTCCCATGCAACTTCCAACAGCAGTCGCTGCTGAGGATCAAGCGTGGCGAGTTCTATCGGCGAAATACCGAAAAAATAGGCGTCAAACATATCTATCGGCTCATCCAAAAATCCGCCCCAGCGAG
>DZCT01000646.1 GCA_022736535.1 Desulfatirhabdium butyrativorans
GATGTCAAAAGCAAAAAATGTGGAAGAGTATATTGCCATGCAGCAGGCGGCTATTTCTTCAAACCCGGAATGCGGCACATCGCATTACAATCTTGCGGTTGCGCTGATCGGCATGAAACGATATGACGAAGCCGAAGCCGAGCTTCAGGATGCCATTGCGTGCAGTCCGAATCTCGCGGAGGCTTACGCGCAGCTCGGCGGAATCTGCCTGCAACGCGGGGACTTGGAAGGCTGTCTTTCGTATAACAAACAGGCAATCCATTCAAGAGCCGGATTTGCCGAGGGCTACGGAAATATCGGATTTGTGCATCTTCAGATGGGAAATGTGGATGAGGCTATTTACGCGCTGGAAAAAGCAACCCGATGGAATCCCAATTTTATTCAGGCGGCTGTGAATCTTGCCAACGCGTATCTGATGAAGGGAAAAATAGACGACAGCATTGCCGTGAGTCTGAAAGCGATTGAAATCGCCCCTGATTTTGCCATCGCCCATAACAATCTGACCATCGCATATCTTGAAAGGGAAGACTACGAAAAAGCGGTGGAACATTGCGACAAAGCCCTTGCGCTGGGTTATCAAGTCGCGCCCCAGATTCTGGAAGAAATTGAGAAATATCGCTGAAACAATGCCGAATATATGTCAATTCAAATATTTCCTTTATGACCGCAGGCATCCCGCAGAAAAAGAAAGCGAAATCTGGCAGACGCCGCTTCCGATGAAACCTGCAAACTCCCGACACGTAGAGACGCACGGCCGTGCGTCTCTACGCGTAGGGGAATATTTCTGCGCGGTGCGGGGTTTTTGGGAAAGGTCAGGGGTTCGAGGTCAGAGGTTCGAGGGCAGGGGGCAGGGCGCAAAACAAAGCTCCCTCACCCCTCACCCCGAACCCCGAACCTCGAACCCCATATCCATCTTTCTGGAAAAACACGGTGAATTTTATCATCCTGCCCGGATTGAGGTGATTGAAAACGGTGAAAAAAAATCCTTTGCGGTCAATGTGGCGGTGTCCGACACCGGCAAAGCGCATATCCGGCAGGAATACGACACGCTGAAGCGTTTAAATCGTGATTTTCCCGAATATTCGTTTCTTCCGAAAGTTTACGAATACGGCGAAATCCGCATCGGCAACGGTGCTGAGATTCCCATGTTTCTGGGAGAATGGTTTGAGGGCTTTCACGAATTTCACCTTTCCTGTCATCCGCAGGAGCGCAAAAACAGAATCATTGTCTGGGATGCGGAAAACGGCAATTTTTTTCTGTCGTTGGAACAGACGCTTGAACTTTACGCACACGCGGCAATGATGCTGACCTGTTATTATGATGCGGAAACTTTTGACCAGATTTATCCCTGGCACCACGCTGCCGGGGATTTTATCGTCAAGGTTCAGAATGACGCCGCGCCGATCACAGCAGATGATGTGAAACTCATCACCGTAAGGCAATACCGGCAGGCGAGCGAAGCGGAAAAGCCTGATGCAAACGCCGTATTGGATGCGCTGCTGGCGTTTTTTCTGAATCTTTCCATTCGGATGCGGCTTGATCGCTTGGACGGCGTGGGGGAAACGGCTTGGGCGGATGAGATTGCCGTGCAGGGAACAGTTGCGGGATTTTTTCGGGGGCTTGCGATGAAAGCGCCGGTGTCCGTGCTGCCTGCGCCTCTTGATCTGTGTTTCCAATATTATTTTCTGCAAAGAACAGAAGCGGAACTGTTTGAATTGTCAGAAGCTGTGATGAACGCATATTCTCCGGATTCGGCGGAATTTCCTGTCATTAAAAAACATCTGAAAGAACACACGGCTGCGCTTTGCCGGGCAGTGATTTCGGAATTGGGAGAGTAGGGTGGGCATGAAATGCCCACCGTTGTTGAATTGAGGTAGCCGTTGCGGTGGGCAGCAAGCTGCCCACCCTACAATTTTAAAAAGCATCTGAAAGAACACACGGCTGCGCTCTGCCGGGCAGTGATTTTGGAATTGGGAGAGTAGGGTGGGCATGAAATGCCCACGCTGTTGCGTTGGGCGGTCGCCGTTGCGGT
>DZCT01000187.1:0-5228 GCA_022736535.1 Desulfatirhabdium butyrativorans
GGTAGTGATATAGTGATGGTGATTAATTTATAATAACAAATAATTATTATATAGTACAACTAATTAAAGGAGACAAAAAATGAGAGATATAATCTGCCCCCGCTGCAATTTAAAAAAAAGCCGGAAACGGCTTCCGAAGGAAAAATTCGTCTCATAACTGAGTGTGATGAAATCCGGTCATAATGTCTAGAATAAAAAGAATAATACTGAATCTCTATTGAAAGTATTTCCGCAGATTTGTTTCCCACAGAGTTCACAGAGTTTTTTCCCACAGAGTTCACAGAGAATACACAGAGATCACAGAGTTTTTAAAATCTCTGTGCGCTCTGCGGTTTTTTCACGCTCTGTGAACTCTGTGGGAAACAATCTGCGGGAAACAATATCATATAAAGTCAAAAGAGATTCGGTATAAGTGCCGGATACGGTCTGCAATTGATGCTGCAACAGAAGAAACTGCCGGCTTTCACGCCGGCAGCCGGGGCAGGGAAGGTGCGAAATATCTGCGGAATCCGCTTCCGCCGGAAGAATGTTATGATTTTTTGTCCGGAAGTCTATTCAAACTCACTTAATTTTAATAATATGAAACATCATTTTCACACAAGGATTTTCCATCACAGCTTTTTAATGTCCTTGCAATCACGACTTTTATGTGATAAATCCTGCTTAATTTTATGTTTAAATTCAACAAAAGGAGCGAAGAACGTGGATTTTGAACTTAAAAAAGAGCAGAAAGACATTCAGAAAGCGGTCAGGGATTTTGTAAAGGGCGAATTTAAAAAAGACGTGATTCTGGAATTGGAAGAAAAGCACGAGTATCCTGAAAAAATGTGGAAAAAAGCCGCGGAACTCGGTTTTATCGGCATCCATTTTCCGGAAGAATACGGCGGACAGGGCATGGGCGTTTTTGAAAACATTCTGGTCGCCGAAGAACTCTGCCGAGGAGATTCGTCCGTGGGCGCGTGCCTTGTGCTGGCGGACTTTGCGTCTGAAATCGTCCTGCATTTCGGAAGCGATGAGCAGAAGAAAAAATGGCTGCCCCAGGTAGCGGAAGGCAAAGTGCTTTCCTGCGGGGCATTCACAGAACCGGATCACGGCTCGGATATCACATCCATGAACACCGCCGCCGTAAAAGACGGGAATGAATGGGTGATCAACGGCACGAAGATTTTCATCACCAACGGCGGTCCCCTCGCCGGTTTTTACAGCGTGCTGTGTCAGACCGACCCGGAAGCAAAACCCGGTTACCGTGGACTGAGCCTGATTCTGGTTGAAGCAGACCGTCCCGGGGTTTCCGCCGCGAGCGTGGGAACAAAGATGGGCATCCGCACCATGCACACCGCAGAAGTCAATTTCAAAGATGTGCGTGTGCCGCTGTCCAATCTCATCGGCAAAGAAGGCAAGGGCTTTTATCAGGTGCTTGAATTTTTTGATGAAAGCCGGATTCTCATCGGCGCGCAGGGCCTCGGCACCGCGCAGGGCGCGTTTGACCGTGCGCTGGCTTATGTGAAATCCAGAGAGCAGTTCGGCAAGAAAATTGCGGATTTTCAGATCACGCAGCACAAGCTCGCGGATATGGCAACAAAAATTGAAATGGCTCGGATGCTGGTTTACAAAGCCGCGTGGAATTTCGATCAGGGCAGAATTGATCCCAAGCTGACCTCCATGGCAAAAATGGTGGCGGGGCGCACGGCTGTTGAAGTGGCTGACGAGGCGATTCAACTGCTGGGCGGCTACGGCTATATGCTCGAATACGAAGTGGAACGCTTCTACCGGGACGCCAAAATCTGCGAACTCTACGAAGGCACAAAAGAAATCCAGAAAAACACCATCGCCAGCGCATTGCTCGGAAAACTTAAATAAGTGAAAAGAAGGTGAGAAGTACGGGGTGAGGGGTCAGAGGCGATCTCACCTCTGACCCCATACCTCTAACCCCTGACCCCCTTCATGTTCAGTATAAAAAAAATCGGTATTCTCGGGCGGACTTACCGCCATCTGAATCGTTACCGTCAGATTCTGACGATTCTCTTCAAATACGGCTTCGGCGATCTGATTGAACGGCTGAACATAGATCAGTATGTTGAAGTCGGTCTTCAGATGATCTTAAACAAGAAGCGCTCTCTGAAGGTGGAAAAACTGAAGGGGGCTGAACGAATCCGGATGGTGATTGAAGAATTGGGACCCACCTATATCAAGCTCGGACAGGCGCTTTCCACCCGCTCCGACCTGATTCCGCCCGAATTTCTGCCCTATCTCTATCTGCTTCAGGACCGGGTCCGTCCTTGTCCCTTTGAGGAAATCAGAGAGATTCTCGAATCAGAACTGAAACATCCTATAGAACACCTCTTTGATTTTTTTGACAAAAACCCCATTGCTTCCGCTTCCATCGGACAGGTTCACAAGGCGCAGCTCAAAAACGGCGAGCCGGTTGCGGTGAAAGTGCAGCGCCCCGGCATCAAAGACACCATCGAAGTTGATCTTGAAATCATGTTTCATCTCGCCACCCTCATGGAACGGCATATTGATGAAATGGCGATTTACCGGCCCGTGATGATTGTCGAGGAATTTACACGGATGCTTGAAAAAGAGACGGATTATTCTGTTGAAGCCGCGAGCATGGAGCGTTTTGCCCGCCAGTTTCGCAGCGATCCTTTTATTTATATCCCGAAAGTTTTTCACGGCACGTCTTCCGAGCGGGTGCTGACAATGGAATTTATAAAAGGCATCAAAATTTCCGAAGTTTCCCGAATAGATGCTGCGGGATTGGACCGAAAACTTATCAATTCACGAGGCGCGGGCTGCTTTCTGAGGCAGGTATTTGAGTACGGTTTTTTTCATGCGGACCCGCATCCCGGCAATATTCGGGTTTTGCCGGACAATGTGATCTGTCTGCTGGATTTCGGCATGGTCGGCTCTGTTGACAGAAATACACGGGAAGATTTTGTTGATCTGCTCGAAGCGATGGTGCATCGGAATGAACTGAAAGCCGCCCAGATTGTTCTGAGGCTGACCTCTTGGGAAGAAGAGCCGGATATTCGTCTGCTTCAGCGGGAAGTGGCTGATTTTATGGGCAGACATCTTTATAAACCTCTCAAAGACATTAAAATCGGTAAGGTGTTGCAGGATTTGCTTGATCTGGTGTCCCGGCACCGGCTCAGAATCCCGCCGGATATTTTTTTTGTGATGAAAGCCTTCGGGACCATAGAAGGCATTTCGCTGCTGCTTGACCCGGATTTTGATATGGTGACAGAAGTTGCGCCCTTTATTGAAAAGATAAAACTTGCAAGGTTTTCTCCGGGGCGGCTCAAAGACGATGCGCTCGGCGTATTGTCGGAAATGCTGCAATTCATACGGCAGTTTCCGAAAGACACGCTTGAAATCACCCGTCTGATCCGCCAGCAGAAACTTGTGGTGAAAGTCGAGCATCGGGGACTTGATCCCATGATTCGTACTTATGAGCAGATCAGCAGCAGAATTGCCTTTTCCGTGATTATCGCCGCGCTGATTATCGGTTCCGCGCTGATTGTGGTTTCTGAAATTCCGCCCCTGCTCTTCGGCGTTTCTCTGATCGGAATTGTGCTTTTTATTGTGGCGGCGGTCATGGGCTTATGGCTGCTCTCGGCAATTCTGAGGCGGGGCGGATTGTAGGGTGGGCAGCTTGCTGCCCGCCCTGCACGCTGCCAAGTTTTTACTCCCAGCGTTTAAACAGATGATGTTCTATCTGAAGGTAGTCAAAAATTTTTCCGATGGTCTGATTGATAATATCGTCAATTGTTTTAGGCTGATGGTAAAAAGACGGCACCGGCGGAAGAATATGCGCGCCGATGTCCGCAGCCATGGTCATCAGCCTCAGATGCCCTTTGTGCAGCGGCGTTTCTCTCACAACTAAAACCAATTTCCGCTTTTCTTTCAGCGTCACATCAGCAGCTCTGACCAAAAGATTGGTGGTGTAGGAATTGGCAATGCCGGAGAGCGTTTTGATGGTGCAGGGAATCACAACCATGCCCTCAGTCAGAAATGAGCCGCTGGAAAGCGCCGCGCCCACATCTTTGTCGTTATAAACCACATCAGCCATTGCCGCCACTTCTTCAGCCTTATATTCTGTCTCAATCTCGATGTTGCGTTTTCCGGATTCGGATATGATCAGATGCGTCTCGATGTCTTTCATTTCTTTCAGCAGACCGAGCATTTTCACACCGTAGATAACGCCGCTGGCGCCTGCCATTCCGATGATAATCCGTCTTTTCTTCATGTCTCTTTCCTCTCTCCGTCTGATAAGTCATTGTCAAGGCTGCCAATCGTTATAAGGATAATCAACGGGTTTCATTATTTCCTCATATCTGCCGCTTTCACGCAGTTTTTTTATCGCTGATGTCAGAATACCGTCAATTTCTCCGCCCCGTCCGCCTTTGGGCAAAATGATTTTGACTTCAAAAACTTTGTATAACTGCCTTTTAATATTTTTTAAATTGTATTCTCTGATGAGCGGATCCGAGGCGGCGTCGGCAAAAATAAAACCGTCTATTCTGCCTTCATCCACTTTTGTGAGACTGGTTTTGATTTTGGGAGAAGGATAAATTTTAAAATCAAAATATTCCACATGCGCCGCGTCTGTTTCTATGTAGTAGTCTTTCAGGCTGTCTTTATTTATCTCTTTGTTTTTATTTGAATATAAAACAAAATTGACATGAAAAATACTTTCGGTCGAATGATCGTAGTCTAAGGTATCCTCTTTTATAACAGGATTTTTGATTAAAGGTAAATGGAAGTCGGCTTTTCCGATTTTCGCAAGAAACATAGACAGTTTGAACGGAGAAATTTCAATTTCAATGTTATTTCCTGAAACTTCCGCAATGGCTCTGACCAAATCCACCAAAACGCCTTTGTCTTTGCTCTCCGCGTAAACCGGCATCTTGGCGATGCTTGCTTTCAAGTCTCTTGCCGACGCGTCAGTTCCGATGAAAACAATGAATGTCAGCAAGAGCAGAATTGCATTTCTGATAAACAGGGACATAATTTTTCTCTCCTTTTGAATTTAAAAATGAAGGGTCACGCCGCCGCTCTGTTCCTGCATACCAAATGTCATTTCGACGAACGCAGTGAGGAGAAATC
This sequence comes from Desulfatirhabdium butyrativorans, assembly GCA_022736535.1. Classification (GTDB taxonomy): domain Bacteria; phylum Desulfobacterota; class Desulfobacteria; order Desulfobacterales; family JAIFKL01; genus JAIFKL01. The sequence continues at coordinate 5,110 of DZCT01000187.1, forward strand.
TTTGCAACGGGCGTTAAGATTTCTCGCTGCGCTCGAAATGACATGAAGCAAAGCCGGAATGACAACCAAATGTCATTTCGACGAACGCAGTGAGGAGAAATCTTTGCAACGGGCGTTAA
>DZCT01000187.1:5328-9429 GCA_022736535.1 Desulfatirhabdium butyrativorans
GATTCCTCGCTTCGCTCGGAATGACATGAAGCAAAGCCGGAATGACATGAAGCAAAGCCGGAATGACATGAAGCAAAGCAGTTCATATCCGTTCTGCAATCAGCTTCATAAGGGTTTTGCTGTTTTTCATCACGCTTCTGATGCCGTCTTCGCTGAGATTGTCCCAATGAATGCCTGCTGTAACAACCACACGGGTGTTCAGCTTTGCGGCTATCATTTCTGATGCGGCTTTTGCCAGTTCGTCTTCCTTGTGACCCAAAAAACAGATCACCGACGCGGTGGCGCTGGTCACATTCGGGTCTTTGAGACTGGGACGGGGCGTAGCGGCTGCGACTGCGCCGATGTGCGGTTTATCTCCGCCCCATATCGCGACTAAAACATCTTCCCCGACAAATCTGATATAGGCTTCAATGTCGTATCTGCCTTCATCGGTCTTTACTGTGAAATCTCTATGTGTCATAAGTGTTTGTAAAATCGGAACACGAAAGCACGAAAAAACTGTAAAACGGGTTTATCTGTTTTTAGCCCGGCCCGTTTTCTCGTTCCCACGCTCCGCGTCAATGGCATTAAGTCAGGCCGCAATCCCCCCTTGAGGGGGTCAGGGGTCAGGGGTTCGAGGTCAGAGGCAGCCCCCCGAACCTTTTACCCCGCACCCCGAACCCCCTCGCACACCCCCCTGCCCCCCTCGAGGGGGGATTTTCAGGTGTCCGCCCTTAACTTAACGGCATTGACGCTCCGCGTGGGAACGTCCTCCGGAGTGCTGAAATGAGCGAAGCGAATTTTAGCATGGTGCATGGTGCTAAAATTTCATTTCAGCACTCCGGAGCCGGACGCAGAGCGTGGGAACGAGATCGAACCCGTTCTGCGCGGCGCGTCCGACTGTAAAACGGGTTTATCTATTTTAGCCGGGGCCGTTCTGGGGTTTTTAATCAGGCAAGCCCTGATTTTTTTGCTAAATCCCGCGCCAAACTCTTTCCGGTTTCAGTAACGAACCAGTTTTCAAGCCCGTTTTTCAGATAGGCGGTCCATTCTTTCCCTTTTTCGCCTTCCATATAATCCGAACCGAACATTGCCTCAAAGCGTTCTATGCTTTCTTTGCCGTAGCGATCCAATCTGTCCGCCTCCACAATCAGCGCGGCAGAGAGATTTTTCATGGCAAAAACTTTTTCAGGAATGTCATGAACAGCAATGACGGAGACAATGACACGGCTCTTTTCAGGATCATAGTCCAATTCTCTGAGAATTTTTTCCGCCAGCAGCGCGCCGAGTTTCATGTGCAGATGTTCGCTCTCCGTATGCTCGGCGCGTGCAGGCGAGGCATGGGTAAAATCCCTGAAATCAATCTGACTCCATCCGATGTCATGCAGATAAAGCGCGGGAATGACAATCTCCGGATCGCCTGCTTCACGATGCAACAGATACCGCCCGTAGTCAACCGCACGTCTGACATGATCCCAGTCGCCGTCGCGTCCCTTTTCAAGCAACGATATTACCGTATCTTTAAGACGATTTTCAAGCGTTTTTTTCAACTAAAATATCTCCGCGGCTGCCTTGACAATACTGTCTGCAAATTCAGGGTCTTCCATATTGGAAATGACTTCTGTTATCTGAATGTCCGGTCTCAGTTTTTCACGCAGATGCTGAACAAATATTTTGTCCTCTTCAGGATCGTAAGTCGGATTGCCGGGGTAATCCGCGCCGGACCATCCGTTCATCGGTATCATCACTTTTACCGGGCCCGAGGACCGGTTCAGCTTTTCGGCGAAAACATCTGCCACCTGCTTCAGTTCATCAGTCGAAAGCCGCAGCCATGTCCGCAATTTATCCAGATTGTATTTTCTGCGCTCGTGGTATTCGGGTTTGTATTTGGATTTTGACGGCGTTGCATGATTGACGCTGCATGTGGAGATAATCTGAGGAATAGCGACTTTTCCGGCGGATTCCAAACGATGGGGACCTGCGTCTCTCATAAAACCGAAAAGATGCTCTCCCACGCCGCCCGGGGCAAGATCAATAACGCCCTGAAAAAATCCGCCTGCGATCATTTCCTCCATTGCCCTGTCGCCGATGCCTGCGGCAGAAAAGCCTATGACCTGAAAACCTTTCTTTTCAAGCTGTTCCCGTACCCGGCTCGCGCATTTTTCGCAGGGTCCCAGCATGGCCAGGGCAATGGCTTTTCCCCCTGCCTGTTTTGCCGGGGTTACCGCATCATGAACCATGCCCGCAATCGCATACACGGCTCTGTCAATGACATTTTTCAGCATGTCCGTGACGCCGGCAATTTCAATGACCGAGTGAAACAGCGCAATGTCGCCCGTATCAATGTAGCGGGTGGAAAGTCCGGGCAGTGCGGCAGTGGATGAAATCATCAGCTTGGGAACGCCGAAGGGAAGCGATCTCATCACATCTGTTCCCATCAATGAGCCGGTGGACCCGCCGATGCCGATGACGCCATTGATTTTTCCTTCATTAAACAGCGTGTTGGCAATCTTTGATGCACCCGATATGATAATATCGGTATTTTTTGACCGGTCTGCGGAAGCGTGAATTTTCTCAATGCTGCTTCCGCCGGATGCGGCTACGCTGTCAGAAGAAATATCCGCCTGTGACGAGTCTTTCCCTTTTCGCATGGAAATATCCATCAGCACAGGCTTCAGACCGAGATGCTGTATCTTATCCCTCAGATACAGCGTTTCGTCTCCTTTTGTATCCAAGGTGGAAATGATCAGAACGCTTTTTTGCATGGATTTGTCCTTTGGGAGGTACGGGGTTCGGGGTACGGGGTCAGAGGTTTCACCTCAAACCCCAAACCCCGAACCCCGAACCTACAAATTAAACCGCTCCGATTTTCTCTTTGATGTCTTTTTTCAGCGTTTCTTTGTTCACCTTGCCCGAATCGCCGACGGTCGGAAATTCTTTCACGATTTCAAGGCGTTCAGGAACTTTGAACATGGCTAATTTCTTGCCTTTCAGAAAATCCTTCATCTCTTGGAAGGTGAAAGTCTGCCCGGGTTTGGGAATCACATACGCGCAGCATCTTTCGCCCATTTCTCTGTCAGGATAGCCCACAACGGCAACGGAGCCGACTTTGGGATGCTCGTTGAGCAGACCTTCGATTTCCGCAGGATAGATGTTCTGACCGCCCCGGATCACCATGTCTTTGGCTCTGCCCAGAATCCACAGACAGCCCTGATCGAACTTGACAATATCGCCGGTGGTGGTCCAGCCTTCGGGATTAAATACGGTGGCTGTCAGTGTTTCGTCTCTGTAATAACCTGCCGGGGCATGAGGACCTCTGAAATACAGGATGCCGGGTTCGCCGTCGGGAACCGGATTTCCTTTTTCATCTCTGAGAATGACCTTGTTGCCCGGCAGCATTCTGCCTACGGTTCTTCGGCGCAGTTCTTTGGGGTCTTCCACACGGCAGCCGGACACAGAACCCATATCCTGTGTGCCGAGATCGCTGGTGATGGCGGCTTTGAATGCGTTTTCCGCTTCTTCAGCCACCTGCGGAGACAGATAGCCTCCGGCGGAACGGATAAAACGGAGAGAACTCAGATCGTATTTGGAGGTATCCACTTCCAGCATCCGCACCAGATGCGTCGGCACAACGCCGATGGCAGTGGCTTTTTCTTTTTCAATGAGTTCCAGCGCGGCTTCAGGCTCAAATTCCTCAAGCATGACGGTTTTTGCGCCTGCCAGCGGCGCGGCAAAATACGTGAGCGTCCCTGCCGCTCCGCCCGCGTGAGGCGCAATTGCCACAGTTATGTCATCTTTTGTGAGTTTCCAGATATCAACTCTTCCCTTGGAAGTGCAGACACGGGGCGCAATGGGCCATTCCACCAATTTCGGAATGCCGGTGGTGCCGCTCGTCGTCGTGAGAAGGCTGATATTCCGTATCGGATCCGGTCTCCGGGCTTTCAGAATATTTTCATCCACCGGCTTTTTCGCTCTTTCCTCGGTGAGCGTGGTGATGGAATAGGTGTTTGGCGGCGCTGAAGCCGGAACTTTGTCGTCAAACAGGAAAATATATTTCAGATGCGTGAAGCGTTTCTGAAGTTCTTTGTACATTTCCAGATAGTCAAATTTGCGATAGATATT
>DZCT01000188.1:0-5330 GCA_022736535.1 Desulfatirhabdium butyrativorans
AAACATTCTGATATTCAAAAAAATCATGAAGCGGACCGCCGCCTGAAACTTATGACTTCAGCCTCATTGGACAAAGCCGGAAAGATTGCCGAATCTCTGCATGACTCGCGTACCGGTTCCGCAGCTTTCGGTCATCTGGGGCAGATGTACGAAGAAGAAAAGCAGTATGCCGAGGCATTGACTCTGACCCGCAAAGCCGTATTCCTCGCACAGCAGCAGCACAGCCCCGAGCTGCTGTATCTCTGGCAGTATCAGACCGGAAGGCTGCTCAAAGCTTCGGGAGACAGAGACAATGCGCTCAAAGCCTATCAGAATGCGACAGCCACGCTGAACCCGATCCGAAGAGAATTTTTCAGAGGATACCGGGGGAAAACGCCCTCCTTTTACGAGAATGTGAAGCCGGTTTATCTGGGGCATACAGAAATGCTGCTGACGCCGACCGGAGATGAGACATTGAGGAAAAGCAGGCTGATTCAAGCCAGAGATACGATGGAACTTCTGAAAACAGCGGAACTGGAAGATTTTTTTCCGGATGAATGTCTCACCGCCTCAGAGAAGAAGAACAATATGCCGGAGATGACGGCGCCGCCGCATACCGCGGTCATTTACCCGATTTCCCTGCCGGACCGCCTCGAACTGCTGATAACGCTGCCCGAAGGCATGAGACAAATAAGCGTTCCGGTTGTCTCGGAAGACTTCAGAGAGGAAGTCAGAACTTTCCGTGCGCGTCTGGAGGATTTCTCCCCGCGCTGCAAATTCTTTGCAAAAAGGCTCTACGATGTGCTGATAAAGCCTCTCGCATCCGATCTGGGCAGATACGAAGTTGAGACATTGGTGATTGTTCCGGATGATGTTCTGCGCCTGATTCCCTTTGCCGCCCTTATCAATCCTGAAACCAACCGTTTTCTCATCGAAGACTATGCCGTAGTCACGGTTCCGGCGATGTCTCTGACCGATTATCAGTCTCCTGCAAAGAAAACAGGAAAGAGCCTTCTCTGCGGTTTGTCTCAGGGCAATCCGCCCCTGCCTTATGTTCCGGATGAATTGAAACGAGTCAGAGATATTATGGGATTCGGAAAAATCCTGCTGAATCAGGACTTCACGCTTGCCGGTCTCTCCGAAGAATTCAGACGTCAGGTTTACTCTACGGTGCTGATGTCAACCCACGGCACATTCGGCGCGTCTCCGGAAGATACTTATCTCATGGCGTCTGACAGCAAAATTACGATGGATGATCTTGAGAGATTCATCCGTTTCGGCGCGTTCCGTGAAGAACAGATCGAACTGCTCACGTTAAGCGCTTGCCGGAGCGGAGCGGGAGACGAGCGGGCAGCGTCAGGGTTGGCGGGCATTGCAGTCAAAGCCGGGGTCAGAAGTGCGATGGCAAGCTTATGGAATGTTGACGATGAGGCTGCCTGTCTCACCGTTACGGAATTTCACCGCGGCTTTGCCGGGGGCGAGTCAAAAGCAAAATCGCTGCAACATGCCCAGAAAAAACTCATTTACAAAGAAATTGTCTCGCAGGATCAGCGGAAAGATTTCACTTATCCCGCATACTGGGCGCCGTTTCTGCTGATCGGAAACTGGCTGTAATAATAATTGAAATTTATAAAAAATATTCTCATGCCAGTGTCCGCTGCCCGATTCATCCGAAACAGGAGGAGGTTTCAATTCAACCCGCCCGGATGAATTCAGGCAGTCGGATACTGTCACGCCCGCTGTTGCCGCAGCGATTCGGTATCATACTGATTCGCTTTCAAAAATCGGTCTTTTCAGACCGTAAAGCGATTTTTCAAATCGCTTAAACCGCTTGAAAAGCGGTTTTACAGAGAACACCGTTTTTTGAAAGCGATTCGGTATCAGAGGATGTTTATCCGCAATATTTTCAAATTTCAGTTGAAACCCGAAAATAAAAATGCTAAATATCATATTCAACTTTACATAAAAACCGTGTGCAAGGATAAAGGCGGCAGATGATTGCGATTAAAGTAAAAAAAGGCTATGATTTCAAAAATATTGCAGGGCAGCCCGCGCTCGAAGCGGAAAAGCCGGGAAAGCCCGCCTGTGTGGCGGCGCTGCCGGAAAAAATTCCGTTTATAAAGCCCCGTCTGCGGGTCGAGGTCGGCGACAGCGTTAAAATCGGCTCTGTTCTTTTTGAAGACAGGCGGAATCCGGCAGTCAGATTTATGTCTCCGGGGGGCGGGGAAATTGCTCAGATCAATTTCGGTCCCCGGCGCATCATCAAGGAAATTGTGATTCGCCTGGCTGAAAACGAGGCGCAGGCTGAATTTGACGCTCTGTCTGAAAAAGCACTTGAGCAGATTGAGCGAGACAAACTTGTCGCCATGCTCTTAGACGGCGGAATGTGGCCCCTGATAAAAGCCTTTCCCTTTCGGGATATTGCGGATCCTGCGGCTGTTCCGCCGGCGATTTTTGTCTCTCTGGGCGCGAAAGAGGCATTTCAGCCCGCGCCCGAAGTTTATCTCAACGGGAAAAAAAATCTCTTCGGATACGGCATCAAAATACTGCAAAAACTCACGCAGAATGTTTATGCGGGCGCGGCTGCTGACAATCCGAATGTTTTAAAGGAATTGAGAGAAAATATCACTCATGTTTTCAAAGGCGCGTATCCTGCCGATGATCCGGGGGTTTTGCTGTATCACATCAAACAATCGAGTTCGGAAAACCGCTCGTGGTATATTGCGGGACAGGATGTTCTCCTGCTGGCGCAGTTTCTGATGACCGGCGCATATCCGGTTGAGCGCACAGTCGCGGTCGGCGGGACTTCCGCGCCGAAAAAAAAGCATTTCATCACCCGCATCGGCGTTCCGCTCGCGCATCTTGCGCCCGGCGTCAACGGCGATGTCCGTTTTACCGCCGGCGGCATACTCAGGGGCTATGCCGCTTCAAAAGACGGCTATCTGGGTTTATATGAGACATCTGTGACGCTGCTCCCCGAAAGCGGCGAAAAAGAACTCTTCGGATTCGCAAGACCCGGCTTTGAAAAGCCGAGTTATTCCAGAGCGTTTTTATCTTTTTTCAACACATCGGCATTGCCGGCGAACTGCAATCTTCACGGAGACGGGCGGGCATGTATCAACTGCGGCGCGTGTGCGGAAGTCTGCCCGGTGGACATATTGCCGCAGTTTGCCTTCAAATGCGTGCTGGCGGACGAAGTGGAGGAATCGCTTCAGCACGGGCTGCTTGACTGCGTGGAATGCGGACTTTGCAGCTATGTCTGCCCGTCCAAAGTGGAAGTCTGCACGATTTTGAAAAAGGCAAAAGCCGCTTATTACAAAGAGACAGGCGTGAAGTGATGCTTTATCTCGTTCCCACGCTCCGCGTCCTGTGCAGGGGCACGCCGCCGGCGTGCCCCTACGTTCCCATAAAGATTTCTCGCTTCGCTCGAAATGACATAGAAATTAATCGCTCGAAATGACATGGAAAATAACTTATGAGAATTATACAGAATTTTTTTGACTCCCAGCGAAAGCATTTTGTCAAAGGCGGAAAATGGGAGAAATACTATCCCATTTTTGAAGCAACTGAGACATTCTTCTTTTTTCCCGATCATGTCACCCGAACGGGTCCCCATATCCGGGACAGCCTTGATTTGAAGCGTTTCATGAGTCTTGTGATTCTCGCGCTCATGCCGCCGCTGTTTTTCGGCATTTACAACGCGGGCTGTCAGTCAAATCTTGTTTCCGGAATGTCTCCTGACTTTTTCCCGGCATTTACCAGAGGACTTTCCATTGTCATGCCCCTGATTATTGTCTCATACACGGTGGGATTTTTCTGGGAATTTTTATTTGCCGTGGTGCGGAAACACAGCATCAGCGAGGGCTTTCTGGTCACGGGACTGCTCTTTCCGCTCACGCTGCCGCCTACGCTTCCGCTCTGGCAGGCGGCGGTCGGCATTTCCTTCGGCGTGGTCATCGGCAAGGAAATCTTCGGCGGAACCGGCAGAAATTTCCTCAATCCCGCGCTCACGGGAAGAGCCTTTATTTTTTTCGCATACCCCGGAAAAATGTCGGGCGATACCGTGTGGACGGTCATGGCTTCGGTGAAAGCCGGCGCGGCGGACGCGTTCAGCGGCGCGACACCGCTTGCCGTGGCCGCGGTCACAGATGCTTACGGCAGCACGGAAGCCGCGCTGACAAAAGCCGGTTTCACCTTTTCAACGCTGTTCTGGGGGAGACATCCGGGCAGCATCGGCGAGACATCGGCGTTCTTATGTCTCATCGGCGCAATTTTGCTCATGCTGCTCGGCATTGCGAGTTGCAGAATCATCATCGGCGGCGTGCTGGGCGTGCTGTCAGCGGGATTTCTGCTCAATCTGGCTGCCACGGAAAATTCACTTCCTTTTCTTTCCCTGAATCCTGCGTATCACTTGGTCATGGGCGGCTTTGCTTTCGGCATCACCTACATGGCAACGGATCCCGTTTCCGCGCCGGGTATGAATACCGCAAAATGGGTTTACGGATTTCTCATCGGTTCGCTGACCGTGTTCATCCGGGTGCTGAACCCCGCGTATCCCGAAGGCGTCATGCTCTCCATTCTGTTTATGAATGTCTTTGCGCCTTTGCTGGATCATATTGAGATTAAAGCCAAACTGAGAAAAAGGATCGCCAATGTCTGACAACTTGAAGTCAATCGTATTTGCACTCGTACTATGTCTCGTGAGCAGTCTTCTGCTCACTGCCGCATCATCGGGGCTGAAATCTTTTCAGGAGAAAAACATTGCCCTGGATAAGCACAAAAATATTCTGAAATCCGTGGGGCTGCTGACGGAAGATGAAAAACATCCTGCCGAATATATTGAAAAATTATATGCCGATAACATCAGAAGCCTGTGGGTCGGCGCGGAAGGAAAAATCATTCAGGAAAAAGAAAGAGGCGAAAATGACCTGCCGGTTTATCTCTATGTGAAACAGGATCAGGTTGAATCCTATATTCTGCCTATTGAAAGCCGGGGATTATGGGGAAAAATTTCCGGCTATCTGGCAGTCAGAAATGACGGCACAACGGTTTCCGGCTTTACGGTTTATCACCATTCCGAAACGCCGGGGCTGGGCGGCGAAATCGAAAAACGCTGGTTTCAGAAGAATTTTGAAGGCAAAAAAATTGCGGACAAAAGCGGCGGTTTTGTCTCGGTTTCCGTTGCAAAAGGCGCTGTCAAAGACGCTGTTCCCGCAGAAAAACAGCCCTATTATGTTGACGGCATCAGCGGCGCGACCCTGACCGGGAAGTTTCTCTCAGCAGGGTTGAAGGAAACGCTTCTTGAATATGAGCCGGTGGCGGTTCAACTCAGGAAAAACAGAGAGATGAAA
>DZCT01000188.1:5430-9427 GCA_022736535.1 Desulfatirhabdium butyrativorans
GGACTTGCATTATCAGGCAGAAAATCAGGAAGCGTTATATAATCTGCCTCCATATTGAGTTTTGAAATATCCAATCCGATTTTCTTGGCGGTCTCAAAATTAAAATGCCATTTATAAGGTCCGCCGAAATACTGGGGCAGTTCACGGGGCTTTGCGCCGTTGAGAATTTTCGCCAATGTCATGACATGAAAATCGCCGGGATATCTGTCATCCGCAAGCGCGATGGTCATCAGAAAGCCCTGCTTTACCTCCTCTTCACCGACTTGGGAAAATGTGGGGATACGGCGGGCATTGCAGAGTTCAACCAATTCCGGCACCGTAGTTTTGTTGACTCCTGCCTGCTGCGTGACATAGACGGCATCCGCTGTTTTTACCAATTCCTGAAAGCACTTTCTCACACTGTCTTCAAATTGCTTTATATCAGGTCTGGCATCTGCCGTGTGGCAGCGTATAATTTCAAAGCCGTGTTTTGCCGCAGCTTTTTCTATCTTCTCTATGGCGGCATAACTCCTGCCTGCAACCGTATCCTGATAGGCAACACCTAATTTTTTGAATTTGATGATATTGTGAAAAGCCCATATCTGCCGCTCGTGGCGTAAGGGGTCCGTCCATGCGTGAACATGGTCATAGCCGGAATCATCCACGCTTTTAATGATGTTGGATGCAACCGCATCCGAGCATGACATCACCAATGTGGGCGTATGGTGTCTGTTGTTGGCAAGGTCTTGTCCTGCCCATGTTCCCATTGCAAACATGAGATCAATATCTTTTTTCTCATTCAGGCGGGTGATGATGTCAGAGGCTGTTTTCTCTCTGAGCGGCTTGTCCCAGTTTATTGAGTAATGGGCATCCGCGACAAATTCCAGATAACTGCTTTTTGCCTGAGCCGCGAGCCAGTTCCAGAGATTTTTTGTCTGAATGCCTTCCTGGGGCGGAATTTCAGCTTTTTCAATCCATCCTGTGTCCATGAGTCCGGCGATGACTGCCATAAGGGTTTTCTGATAACTCATGTACTCGCCGCCTTCGTAATAGCCGATGCGCCATTTTGCGCCCTTATTCAGCGTCGGCGCAGTCCTGTATTCTGCTGCCCGCGCCGACAGGCACAGGAGACAGCATATCATAATCGTTGCAAAAATCTGTTTCGCAACTTTAATTTTCAATCGTCTCATTTCACTCACTCCTTTTTTTGAAATTTGATTTCTGATCTGATTTTTAAAAAGTTTCTCGCAAAGCACGCAAAGGACGCAAAGGAGTAAGACGCAAAGGAGCAAAGGGAATTGCTATCCTTTTAACTTCTTATAATCTTTGCGCTCTTTGCGTGCTTTGCGAGAGACTTTTTACCCGCCGCTTTTCACTTTGAATATTGACATAGACAATGCCAATTCTTCCGCACTTTCGGCGTTCCGCCGGGTCACGGCGTCCATCTCTGTCACCGCCGTGCTGATCTGTTCGATGCTTTTGTACTGTTCCTTGGAATCCGCAGAAATCTCACTGAGCAGTTCCGCAGCGCTGGCAGCATTGGCAGCCACTTCTTTGAATCCCTCATCGGTTTTGCTCACAAGCCCCAAACCGTCATTGACTTTTCTGACCGTATCTTCAATGAGTTTTGCCGTTTTTTTCGCGGCATCCGCGGAACGCAGGGCGAGATTCCTCACCTCGTCCGCAACTACTGCAAAACCCAGCCCCGCGCTGCCCGCTCTTGCCGCTTCCACTGCGGCATTCAATGCCAGCAGATTGGTCTGAAAGGCGATTTCATCAATAAGTTTGACAATTTGAAACGTCTCTTCGCTGGCGGCGGAAATCTCGTGCATGGAAGTCGTCAGCTGCATCATGGAGGCATTGGCTCTTTGAACCACATTGTTGGTCTCTTTCATAAATTCATCTGCCCGATTGGCGTTTCCCGCATTCTGACGCGTGATATGAGACATTGCATCCAGCAATGCCGCCGTTTTTTTCAGAGACGCTGCCTGCTCCGCAGTCGCTGCTGACAGATGCAGGGAAGTGGAAATATTTTTCTGTATGATTTCACTCAGATTGGTCACCATCTGATTCATGGCTCCGGTCAGAATCCCGATTTCGTCTTTCTGCTCGACCCGGAGCGTCTGCGTAAAATCGCCCATCGAAGCTTTTCTGGCAGAGCCTGTCAGATGAATGATCGGATTTGAAAATCCGGTTGACAGAATAAAAACAATCACAAAGCACACCGCGATAAATATCAGCGAGACCGTGACGGTTTTGAATGACATCTTCCTGATTTCATTTTCAATCTGCTTTTTGGAAGATTCGATTTCCCTGTCAAGATGTTTCAGCGTGTAAATCAGCCTCAATACGCCCCAGGGCTCCGTGCTGATCTGAACGGGGTCTGAAATTTCAATGACAGATTCATTGCCTTCTTTGTGTTCCGTCACTGTTTTTTCTTTGTATTTCAAAGCATTTTCTGTTCTTCCGTCTGTGAGCCGGCTCTGAAGCAGTTCGGGTTTCAGCGTATGCACAAAAGCCACGCCGGACCTGTCTGTCAGAATCGCATATTTTATTTCCCCGGTATGTCCGACACGGTCCTTGACGGACTCCGTTGCCCCGGAAAAATTAAATCCCGCAATATCATTTTCCACCTGACGGGAGAGATTTGAAATAAAAGTCTTTCCCCGCTCGATGAGATTTTCTTTCATGATCTCGATTCGTTTGTCCAACTCGCTTTTCAGCAGCCGATTCTGCGATGAAATCTGCATGTAAGTTAATATTGCCACCAATCCGACCATCAGAACCGTCATCAAAAACATCAGCTTCCATTTGATGCTCCATCTGACGGAAATCTCGGCATCTTTGTCTTTTAATGTGTTTTCTTTCATTTTTTCTATGAGTTCCTTCAGAAATATTCCCGCTTCTGATTTCAGCCGCAGCGCCGTAGGGGTAAGCCTCCGTGCTTACCCAATGCCACGACAAATGCCGCCGGACACGCAAGGGGCAAAAACTCTGCAACTCCCGTTCTCGCCGAGATGAGAGCCAAAAGCTTTATTACCAAAAGCTTTATTAAAGGGTAAGCACAGGGGCTTACCCCTACGGCTTACCCAAAATCCTGTTATTCGATAATATTGTTCACGGAACCGAGGGCATTTTCATTGTAAGGCAGACCGTATTCTCTTATTTTTTTCAGATTCAGGGTGATATGCGTGCCTGCGGGAAAAAGAACTTTTTCCGCAGGATTTTTCCCGGAAAGCAGATCCGCTGCAATTCCTGCCGCCTGCCTGCCGATGGTGGGATTATCTGCGGAAACAATCAGCGCGGCACCGTATCTGCCGAAAGCATCATGATAGGAAAAAACAGGCAGCTTTCTGCTGTCGCACTGCTTCAGCAGTTCAAACAGCACGGTTTTGTCGGACATCACCACAGGATCGGAAATGAGCCAGAACGAGTCGGCCAGGGGCAGCAGCGTTTTTAAACCCGGAAGCGTTTCTTTTTCATCGGAAAGCGCCTGACCGATGATCTCAACCTCCATTTTTTTTGCCGCATCCCGGGCAGCCTCAAACCATTCTTTGTTATACTGACTGCTGTATAACACGCCGATCTTTTTAATATTCGGAAAAATATAACGGAAGAGCATCATCTGCATTTCCGAGGGAAGTTCGTTAGACACCCCGAAAGTTCTTTCGGTCGTCGGCAGCCGCAGCCAGTTCATCACCGAAGAAAACACAATATGTTTTTCGCCCGCATACTGGTTCGCAATCAGATAGGCTTTTGTTCCGATGCAGTGAACCGCTTTGAACCGGGGCGTCATCAGTATTTTTTCAATATCGGAAACTTCCCTTATGCTGTCGTTCATAAGGACTTCCTGAAACGGGATGCTGCTTAAAGCTTCTTTGAAGGCATTGCCGGCATCTCTGTATTTTTCCACAGAATCGTCTGAATTGATGAGCAGAATCGCGGAAGCTTCGCTTCCGTAAATCGCTGCCGGAAAAAAGAAGAAAAAACAGAAAACACAGGCTGATTTAAAAGTATT
>DZCT01000189.1 GCA_022736535.1 Desulfatirhabdium butyrativorans
CTTCTTCAGAAACTCCAGCGTGAACACATCGCCTGCGGGAATTTTTTTGTCAATTTCCTTGTATTCATACAAAAGATCAATCCCTTTTGTCCAAATTTCTTCTTCCATAAAACCGATCAGCTGCTCTCCGATGCCTACAGTTGCCAGATAACCGAATACTTTCAGCGATTCGGTCTGCTGTTCGACTTCTCCGGCAGGATAGTATTTTGTTACGATCAGTCCGGCTGCGGCTGCCGGGTCTTTGAATGCCTCTTTCCAGCCCCGCAATGTCGCGCTCAGAAAATGCCCGACGAGTTTGGGATTCTCCTGAATCATCTTGTCGCTCACAACATACAGACCGCTGTAGAAATCATATCCGTATTTGAACCCCGGCAGGTAAGTCACCTCATGTCCCATTTTTTTCATCGTCAGGGGTTCGTTATTCATAAATGCGGTATAGACATCTATTGTCCCGTCAAGCAGGGGCTGAAAATCCCAGCCCACTTTGACAGGAATAATATCCTCATATCGAAGTCCCTGACTTTTCAGCATGATTTTGATCATCAAGTCCGATTCCGGATTGTTGATCCCTACTTTTTTCCCCGCAAGGTCTTTGGGGGTTTCAATGCCTTTTGCTTTCAGACCGAGCAGACATGACGGTGACTTTCGGAACGCCGCGCCGACAGCCTTCACTCCGTTTCCCCGGACTCTGAAGCGGATCAGTTCGGCAGAATCCGCGACCGCAACCTGCGCTTTTCCCGCTATCACATCGTCCATCGGAAAAACGCCTGCTTCCCAGCCTTTGACCGTCAGATCAATTCCCGCTTCCTCATACCAGCCTTTTTCTTTTGCGACCAGAATACCGGCAAACTGCACATTCGTCACCCAGTTCAGTTGAACCGTGACAGGCTCAAGCGGCTCTTTGCCGTATCCGTTTGCTGCAAGGATCAGCGCGGCAAACAGTCCCATCAGACATTTCACACATTGCTTTTTCATAAATGCCTCCTTTTTTGCAGATTTCTCATTCCCACGCAGCGTGGGAACGAGAAGCGACTGCGTAACTCCTGAATTGATTTCTCCGCAGGGGTTTGCCGCCGGCAAACCCTCTACTTTTTCTCAAAGTAAACAGCATTCAGAAACTCCATCGTGAATACCTCATTTGCAGGAATCTTTTTGTCAATCTGCCTGAAGTTATACAGAATGTCAATTCCTTTCTGCCAATACTGCTCTTCCATCCAGCCGAGATATTTTTTGCCTTCCCCCAAGCTTGCGAGATATTTGAACACCTTCAGAGATTCTGTCTGTTGCGGAACCGAACCTTGAGGAAAATATTTCTCTACCACCAGTTGAGCCGCGGCAGCGGGATTTTTGTATGCCTCTGCCCAGCCTTTCAATGAAACTTCCAGAAATTTCTGAATCAGATTCGGCTGCTTCTGAAGCATCGCATCCGACACGACATAAACCTCGCTGTAAAAGTCATATCCGTGTTTGAAAGCCGGAATCACATTGCTCTCAAATCCTTTTTCCTTCATTGCCAAAGGCTCATTGTTCATATATGCGGGGTATGCAGCAATTTTGTCGTCAAGCAGCGTCTGAAGCTCCCAGCCGACCTCGACCGGTGTAATATCTTCATATTTCAAGCCCGCGTTTGCAAGAACAATTTTTATCATCAGAAGCCCCGGCTGATTGATTCCCACTTTCTTGCCTTTCAGTTTTTCAGGCAAATCTATACCCTGATCTTTTTTACTCAGGAGACAGTAGGGAGATTTCTGAAACTGAACCGCAATTGCCTTGACATTCTGACCTTTTGCTCTTGCCTCTGCGATTTCAGGTCCTTCCGCAACGCCGATCTGCGCCTTGCCTGCAATCACGTCTTCAATCGGAGATATGCCTTCCTCCCAGCCTTTGACGGTCAGATCAATACCTGCGGCTTCATACCAGCCTTTGTCTTTTGCCAGCAGAAGCCCGGCAAATTCCACATTCGGGACCCAGTTCAGTTGAACCGTGACAGGCTCAAGCGGCTCTTTGCCGTATCCGTTTGCTGCAAAACTCAACGTAACAAACAGACACATCAGACATTTCACACATTGCTTTTTCATAATACCTCCTTTTTACTTATGTTTTTATACCTTATCTGTGATTGTACTCCCCTCTCTGTGCAGCCTGTAAGACTGCATCATAAGTCCCATTCTCTTTCAGGCGTTTCAGTCCTTCGTCGAACAGTTTTATCAGCCGGGCATTGCGTTCTTTTTTCTTTGACAGAACCAGATGCAACGTGCCTGCTTTGAGTGCAGTGTGATGCCAGACAATCTCTGCGGTCTCCTCCGGTGTGAATATCTGTTTCATCTGTGACATTCCGGCGGTTATATCATTGGGAAAAATGTCAATCCGTTTTGCGAGCAGTTTTCGGAAATTCTGCTCATCCCTCGGAACCCGTTCCACCTTAATCTCTCCTTCAGTCTCCATTATCTTCAACTCTTCAGGGTAGTCATAAGCAATTGTCAGTCCTACCCTCAGTCCTTTCAGATTACCGTATGTTTTCCACTCAAAAGGATAATCCTTCCGATGAAAAAAAACAAACGAATAGCTTGATGTCGTCTCACTGATGTAATGGTCTTTTCGGTATTCTTCGCTGTCGCCCCATCCCACACCGCCGTCGCATTCTCCTGTCTGAGACATATACAAGGCCCTGCCCCAGGGGTAAAACTTATAGACAACTTTCAGACCGACGAGCGCAAAGGCTTCGCTCACAATATGCGAATCAAAGCCGTAATGAGGCAGATTTGCTCCGTAGTACGGGGGCCATTCTCCGTTGCTGAGATAAACGGTTTCTTCCGCGGCGATCTTCTGCTCGGCTGAAGCCTCAGCCGCACCGGTTTTCCGAGGCTCGCCGGAAACCGTATTCCAGCATACAAGAACAACTATTCCTGCCAGAAATAATGTCTGTTTCATTTTTTTCCTCTTGACTCCGCCGGGTGCGAATCCCGGCATAACAAACAGACACATCAGACATTTCACACATTGCTTTTTCATAATACCCTCCTTGTTTTAACATGAGTCATTTTCGTTCCCACGCTCCGCGTAGAACGGCCCGGCTAAAATCAGACCAACCCGTTTTGCACTTTAAGCGGGTTGTCTGTCTCAGCCGGGGCCGCTTTACTGCCGGGGACGGACGCGGAGCGTCCGCTCTGCATTCCCACGCGGAGCGTGGGAACGAGAAAACCCGTTTCCCGCTTCTTGTTTAAACATACTGCCCGGCGCACCAGCCCGATGACCATGCCCACTGGAGATTATAACCGCCCAGCCGGCCGGTCACGTCAAGCACTTCTCCGATAAAAAACAGCCCCGGAACCTGAACGGCTTCCATGGTCTTTGATGAAACCGCATCACATTCGACTCCGCCCACAGTCACCTCGGCGGTACGGTATCCCTCGGTTCCGCCCGGTTTGATTCTCCATTCCCGAAACCGGTCTGAAATTTCTTTGAACCGGCTGTGAGAGATTGTCTGCAAAGGGCTTTCTGCAAGATCAGGCATCACCCTTGCCTCCGCAAGACGTTTGGGCAGATATTCCGCCAGTACGGATTTCAGCTTGCGCTGAGGATGCGGTTTCAGTCGCTTCAGTTCATCGAGCAGGTCCGTATCCGGCAGCAGATTGACCGTGAGCGACTCCCCGGGCTCCCAGTATGACGACATTTGCAGTACCGCCGGTCCGCTCAGACCCCGATGCGTAAACAAAATGCTGCCGCGGAAGCTTTGCCGTCCGTTGCTGATGACAGCCTCAACAGAAATACCGGACAAGGCTGAGAGTTTTTCCTTATCTTCGGGCTGAAGCGTGAAGGGAACCAAGCCTGCACGCAGGGGCATGACCCTGATATGAAACTGCCGGGCAATTTCATAGCCCAGGGGGCTTGCGCCTGTTGCCGGCATGGACAATCCGCCCGCGGCAACGACTAATGACTCGCAGAAAAAATCGCCCTGATCTGTGCAGACTTTAAAACCCTGCGCGCCGTCTGATTCAATTTTTTCAATTTTTTCAATTTCTGAATCCGTCTGAAAACAGACGCCCGCATCTTTGCATTCGGACAGCAGCATGTTGAGAATGTCTCGTGAACTGCGGTTGCAGAAAAGCTGACCCTCCGCTCTCTCACTGAATGCGATATGATGCTTCTGCACCAATTTCAGAAAATCCCATTGAGTATAGCGGCTGAGGGCTGATTTGCAGAAATGCGGATTATGGGAAATATAATGGTCCGCACTGATATGGCAGTTCGTAAAATTGCAGCAGCCTCCGCCGGTTATCAGAAGTTTCCGCCCCGGATGTTTTGCATGATCCATGACAAGCACCTTACGCTGACGCCTGCCCGCTTCAACGGCGCACATCAGCCCTGAGGCGCCGGCGCCGATAATGATGACCTCTCTTTTTTCAGTCAGCCGCTTATTTCTCACGGACATTGCAGCCTGCAAATTTTCACTCCTTTTTCAAGGCTCCGCCCATCAGCCTGTTGAAGTATTCCGGCATTTTGCTTTCAAAAAAGAGCCTGTCGCCGCTGAAAGGATGTCTGAAAGCAATGGACAAGGCATGAAGCGCCAGCCGTCGGGCTGTTTCGTCCTTTTTTCCGTATCTCTTATCTCCTGCAACCGGATGTCCGCTGTCAGCCAGATGGACCCTGATCTGATGCTTCCTGCCTGTCAGCAGATCAATTTCCAGCAAAGAGAAATTCTTTGTCTCCCGGATGACCTTATAAGCGGTGGAAGCTGATTTTCCCTTTTCAGGGTCAGATGTGGCATACACGCCGTAACCCTGCTTCTCTGCCAGATATGTGGTAATCGTCCCTGTGCGGTTTTCATACCTGCCGTGAACAACGGCAAGATACTTTTTCTTTGTATCTTTCCACTGGCTCTTCAAACGCAGCTTTGCGTCAAGGCTCTTCGCAAAAATAAGCACCCCGGAGGTATCCCGGTCCAAGCGGTGAACAATGAAAATGTGTTTTTTGGATTTGGCGCAGCCTTTTCGGACATAATCGGTCAGAGCAAAATAGGCTGTCCGTGATTTTTCTGTATCTGTACCCATTGTCAGGAGACCGGATGGCTTGTCCGCCACAATAATATCCCTGTCTTCATGAATAATTTCAAGTCCTTTGGGCAGAAAGCGTCTGGTCGGCACGGAATGTTTGGTCATTGTAATATGTCTCTCTCATTTTCAGATATAGTAATCCAATTTTGGTTTTTTACGGCATATTTTCCGCATACATGCCGTATTCCGCTTTCGGACAGCAGTCTGTGTATGTCTGTGTGCGTCTGCGGCAAAAAAAACAAAATCGGATCAGTATAATAGACTTTTTCGGAAATAAAAAAGGTTCTCGCAAAGAAAGAAAGATTTCTCGCTGCGCTCGAAATGACATTCCGAGCTCGAAATGACATTCCGGCGGCTTTGCGATCTTTGCGAGACCGATTTTAATATCGATTTTAATAAAATGGGGGCATCGCTTATTTCCGAAAATGTCTAATGTTCATCAGGCAATTTATAAAGAAAAAGCATAAAAACCTGTTACGTTTTGAAAAGACTACACCCGCTTCATCACAAACAGCGTCACGTCATCGGGTTTTGCGGGAACGAGGGCTGTCCGGCAGTTTATATTTGAAATTGTTCATTTTTGAAAATACTTCCTCTCTTTTTTCAGGGTTTTCTTCAAGATACTCATCTGATATTTTTTCAAGCTCTTTTATCCCGATGTTAAAAAATTCGACAGCCCTGACAGCAAAATCAATATCTTTCGGTCTCCCGACAATTATTTTGGAAATCACCAGATCAAGGTAATGGGGTATAATGATGTTTATGTGACTTATTTTTCCTTTTCTCCAGCATCGCGGCATATCTTTCTTTGGCAAAAATTACTGCAAAGGGATGATTCTGAACAATCTGTTCCCACCATGACATTGCATCGGGACTCAGTTCAAAAAAATCTTCGGTTTCAAGAACTGCTGCTGTCATATCCTTATGACCTCCCTGTAAAATTTCAATCCAGCGATGCGTGTGATCAGGAAAAGTCCTGCACCATTCGATACACCTCTGACAGTCTTCAGGGCTTTTCATGCACTGCACCAATCCTTTGCGAATCCATCCCCATGTTCTGCGTGTCAGTCCGATATGCGTCTGCGGCAAACCGTCTGTTTTCAAAGTCTGTTCCTTTGTCCGATTATTTTCGCTTCATCACAAACAGTGTCACGTCGTCGGGTTTTTCATAATCTTTCAAAGCGCCCAGAATCGCGGCATGAATATCGTCTGCGGATTTGCCGCCCCGTGATTCTATGATTTTTATCAGCCGCTCTTCCCCGAACATTCTGCCGTCTTTTCCCTGAGCCTCTGTAATCCCGTCAGTGTAAAGCACGATGCAGTCTCCGCTGCATAGCCTGAATTCATTTACCGGCAGCATGTCGGAAATATCTGCTTCAAGTCCGATCCACATACCGTCTGTTTCGATTTTCTCCACTTTCCGGGTATCCGCGCACCAGAGCAGAATATCCTCATGCAGCCCCGAAAAGTTGAAAAAGCCGTCTTTGCCCGAAGCGATCACCAGAATGGTCATGTGTTTCTGCTCGTCCATGCGGACAATGTTTTCATAAATGGTCCGGTTAATGACCCACAGCAGTTCCGAAGGGGTCACCCGGGGATTCTGAACCAGCACGGTATGGATAGCGGTCTGAACCATCATCATCACCAATCCCGAAGTCACACCGTGTCCCGAGACATCGCCGATCACGATCCAGTCATAGCCGGCAACCGAAATCACATCATAATAATCGCCGCCCACTTCATCAGAAGGTTCACAACTGGCGGCAATCTCGTAACCTGAAATTTCGGGTTTTTGAGGAAGCAGAACGGTCTGAATCTTTTTGGCAAGTCCTATTTCGGTCCAAAGCTTGTCTCTTGCTTCCTGCAACTGTCTTGTCCGTTCAGAAACCTTTGCCTCAAGATTTTCCGTAAGGTCTTTCAACCGCATATTCTGAAAGGCGGTCCGGGACATCAGATTTGCCGTCAGAAATAAAGCCTGAGCCACCTCTTTGAACTGTTCCAAAGGCATAACAGTGACTTGTTCCAAGGCGGAGCGGAAATCGTTTTCATCCGCTCCGATCTTTCGGGCATACTGCATCATTTTTTCAATGCTCTGGGCTTCATTGCGGACCTGACCGATGAGCCAGTTGGCAATATGCTGACCGCCTACCCGAATGCTGGCACCCGCATCCCACAATCCGCCGCTCAGACAGGGCTGAACAATAGGACCCTCAGGATTGTAACAGCCGATTGCAGCATCGGATTTCATGCAGTTTGTCAGTCCCTTTTCGGTTTTTCTGATAATATCCATACACAGTCGGCAGAAATTGCTCGGAGCGGTTATCGGATGTCCTTCTGTGTCGGTAATAATCGAGGCAACTCCCGTAGCTTTTGCAAAAGCATCCTGAATTTCCTGAATTTCCTTTAAATCAAACAGATTGAAAAACGATATTTTTTTATCCATTCCGAATATATCCTCCTTTCCTTCATGGAATTGTCTCTCAAGTGAGAAGCGGGAATTTGACTTCACACCCGCTTCATCACAAACAGCGTCACGTCGTCGGGTTTTTCATAGTCTTTCAGGGCGCCTATAATGTCGGCATGGATTTCAGCGGCGGATTTGCCGCCGGCAGACTCGACAATACTGGCGAGAAGTTTGTCGCCGAACATTTTACCGTCCTCGCTCCAGGCTTCGGTGATGCCGTCCGTGTAAAGCACCAGACAGTCTCCCTGCTCTAATTTCAATTCATTTACGGACAGCATTTCGGAAATATCCGGTTCCAGACCTATCCACATGCCGTCGGTTTCCACCTTCTCGACGCGGCGGTCTGCGGCGCGCCATATCAGAATGTCCTCGTGCAGACCCGAAAAAGAAAATGTGCCGTCTTTCTTTGCGGCAAGCACCACGATGGTGACATGTTTCGCCTCGTTCATTCTTGCAATATTTTCATAAATAGTCCAGTTGACCGCGGTGAGCAGCGCGGAAGGCGATACTGCCGGATTTTCGAGCAGAACCGTGTGAATCGCTGTCTGAACCATCATCATGACCAGGCCGGCGGTGAGTCCGTGTCCCGAGACATCGCCGATCACAATCCAGTCATATCCGGCAACGGAAATCACATCGTAATAATCGCCTCCGACTTCTTCGGCAGGTTCGAGACTCGCCACGATTTCATATCCCGATATTTCCGGTTTTTCCGGCAGCAAAACGGTCTGAATCTGTTTTGCCAGTTCCATTTCCGTGCCGAGCGCGGCTTTTTCGGACACTGCCGAACTCAGTCCCGCAATCAGATCATTCACGCCGGTAATCAGTTCTGCCCAGCCGCCTTCAAAAGTTTCGGCATTTCCCCGGATGTCCAATCTGCCCTGTCCGACCGACTGAATCATCCGCTCTGTTTCATTCATAATATCGTTGAGTCTTTGCGTCATCCGGTTCAGCGCCTGCATCATCCGGTCCTGCGCGGAGCGTTCTCTGACTTCCGCAGTCAGATTTCCCGCGGCAATGCCTTCCGCGGTCATAACGGTCTGATTGATCGCTTCAACCAGCATCAGCAGACTGTTGCGGATTTCCTCAAATTCGCCCCTGTATTTTTGCCCGTTTATTTTTTCCGGCATCACGCCGAGAGATATATTTCTGAGATACGAGGCGGTCGCCCGTATCGGCAGGATAATGATTTTCCTGATACTGAAAAAAAGCAGCAGAAAAAGCAGCGTATCCAGTACCGCAAGTGTGATCAGCATGTCTGCAATCGCCTCATTCAGTTTTTTCTGCATGAATTTCGGTGTCAGACAGACCTGCACAGTCCCCAGCATCTCATCCTGCCAGACGACTTCCTTTTGTTTTCTGACAGATTCCTCAGGAAAAATATCTTCCCTCAAAGGAATGCTCCTCCATTGCGCATCCCGTATTTTGCCGTAGAATTTATCCAAATTATCTCTGATAAAGATCGCATAAACCTGTTTTTCCTTCATAGTGGCTTCCAAAACCCCTTCAATCGCGTTGGCATCGGTATCCCACAGGGGTTTTGCCAGACTGATGGACAGATGGTTTGCAAAAAAATCGCCTGATTCGTCAATCTCCGAATTCATCTGATCCCGGGTGCTATGATAATAATTCACCATAAATCCCGAAAATATAAGCGTTGTTGTCAGCAGGAGAATGAAACTGATTCTTGCCTGAATGCCGTGAAACCAGTAAGTCTTGCGATGCAGTGTCATATTGTGAAATCTGCTCCTTTGTTATCAATACAGCAGGGCGGGCTTCGCCCCAATGCCGTTAAGTTAAGAGCGCCGTGCCGGAATCCCCCCTTGAGGGGGGCAGGGGGGTGTCTGCGAGGGGGTGCGGGGGGCGAGGCAGGTCGAAAGG
>DZCT01000647.1 GCA_022736535.1 Desulfatirhabdium butyrativorans
GCGCCCGCCGGGAGTCTTGCGGCGCCTCGTCGGCACAGTCTCCGGAGAATCCCGGATATAAATCCGCCAGCAAAGGAACAGCCGCAGACGCCGCCTCATAATAAGTGCGGTCAATCTCAATGCCGACAGAGACATAAGAGACGGCTTCCGCAGCGGCAATCGCAGAGCCTGCGCCCATAAAGGTGTCTGCGACAATCCCCTGCCCCAGCGGCAGCAGCGCACGGACAAGCACACGCATCAGTTTCTGCGGCTTCAGACAGGGGTGGGCTGCAATTTTCTTTTCCGCTTCGGGCGTGCGGGAACTGTGAAGAATTTCGGGAAAAGGTTTTTCCGCATTCAGACGCCGCAGACCGCCGGTTCCCCATTTTTTCAGATTCTGCGCCACGGTCTTTTCCGAAATCGCTTTTCTGAACAGCATCCAGGGTTCATAGGCGCTTCTGGGCGTCACACAGACTTCCGGATATTCTTTTTCAGCATTTTTGGGTCTGTCTCCGCCCCTGAATCCGTTGTATAATCGCAATATTGCAGGCCTTATCTCAAAACCCGCATCCGCCATTGCCCCCTGAACAAGATACTGGAGCGCAGGCGTTCCGGCAGCGCAGACATGTCCGCCGGGTACGATTACGCGCATCAGATGCTGTCCCCATTCCTGAAAGAATATTCGGATCTGATTTTTCTGATCATTTGTCAGGGTTGTAAATCTCGGAAGCGGATCACGCCGACAGCCTCCGATCTCCGGCGGCATTCTCCATGTTCCTCCTTTGCCTTTTCTGAGCTTGTGAAGTTCTTTTTCCGAAAATTCCGCAAGACCGTAAGGCGGATCGGTGCATACGGCATGGATCGAATTGGCAGGCTGTGTTTTCAGCCAGTTGAAACAGTCATCATGGATGATACGATAGGTTTTCATATTTCAACTATATACGAAAGGAAATAAAGTAAAAGTCTGATATAGCCTTGCCCCATGAATGCAAAAAAAATTCTCGGACAGCATATCCGCTTTTTAAGACAGCGCAAAGGGCTTTCCCAGCAGATTCTTTCCGAAAAAGTGGGGATAAGCTACCAGTATCTCTCCGGTTTGGAAAAGGGCAGGGAAAATTTTACCGTAAATATTCTTGAATTTTTATCCGAGGCTTTGGGTCTGTCTTTTCCGACGCTTGTTGCAGACGCTTATGATGCTTACAATAAACATGATGTTCCCGATGTGAATCAGAACTTTTTCCGCCCTGATGTCCCGCTCCCCCCGGGCCTGAATATCGAGTCTTTATCCCGTGCAATGACTCAGGTACAATATATCATTGCAAAATTAAATGCAAGGCTTATTGATATCGGAACGGATCCTTTCAGCACGCTGATTCAGGGCAACAATTTCAGCGGGATAGTTTCAAATCTTCTGACAAAAGCGATTCATGAGCATTCGCCTTATAAAGATAATTCCGAACAGAAGTATCCGGATTTGATCTGCCGGCATGATTCGGGAGAAATTATCGGTTTGGAAGTGAAAACAACCAAGAACGTCGGAAAAGGCGGGGAGAGTCATAACGGGCATTCCGGCTGGCATCTTCTGTCCTGTTACGAGTTTTACAGTTCTGAGCATAACATTCGGTTTATACATATTATGTGCGCTTATCTGAACAGCCATAAAAGTGAAGCTCCGGATTGGAAATATCTGGGCAGCCGGGTAAATGCCGAGACCGGAAGTCAGCGGACAGAAACGTATATAACAAATCTTTACGGAACGACAAAATTGCGTGACGGCTCTGTTTATCTGGATGATGCGGTGATTGATTTCTCCCGATGGAGACAGAAACGCCGAGGTAACATTCCGAATTATTCAATATTTTTTTAAGTGTCAGTTCGGATTCGAGCGGAGAACGCCAACTGATTTCGATTGCGAGGGCATTTGCCCGTGATCCTGATCTGATTATTCTTGATGAAGCCACATCCTATATTGATTCGGAAACCGAAGCAAAGATTCAGGAGGCGCTCACGAATCTGATGCAGAACCGCACTTCGGTGATTGT
>DZCT01000648.1 GCA_022736535.1 Desulfatirhabdium butyrativorans
GACGCTTTAAGCGCGACTTCCATTAAAACAAGGATTGAAACCGTATTTCATTTCTCCTCTCCTTTTATTTTCAGCCGGCTTTAAGCGCGACTTCCATTAAAACAAGGATTGAAACGTACTGTGATTATTGCGGCGGAGGGTCTGCGTTTCGGACAAGTCAGGAAATTCTTTGACGCAGTGTATTGTTGAACCGTTCAATATGACCTGTTTTTCCGCTGTTTTTTGCCGCACGGCGACGGCGTTCTGAAGGAAGAACTCCGGCGTATGTCTCCCAAAAATCTGTATAAATAACAGCACATTAATGATATTTCAGCGAAGCGGATTCCAAAGTCCTTCCGCACCTTCCCTGTCACTGCCGCCGATATGCACGCCGACAATTTCTCTTGTGATGACATCAATTGCAAATTATATCAAATAGTTATTTTCTTTGCTCCCGACATAAGACCGAATTTCATCAGACTCGGCTGTCAGACGAATTTTTTCTTTAGGAGCTGTTTCCGTTTTTTTCAAAATGCTTATATTTCTCATTGATATAACTTTGCAGCCATCGTTCGGACGCAGTGTATTGTTGAACCGTTCAATATGACCTTTTTTTCCGCACGGCGACAGCGTTCTGAAGGAAGAACTCCGGTGTATGCCTCCCAAAAATATGTATAAATAACAGCATATTGATGATATTTCAGTGAAGCCGATTCCAAAGTCCTTCCGCACCTTCCCTGTCACTGCCTCCGATATGCACGCCGACAATTTCTCTTGTGATGACATCAATTGCAAATTATATCAAATAGTTATTTTCTTTGCTCCCGACATAAGACCGAATTTCATCAGACTCGGCTGTCAGACGAATTTTTTCTTTAGGAGCTGTTTCCGTTTTTTTCAAAATGCTTATATTTCTCATTGATATAACTTTGCAGCCATCGTTCGGACACGCCGAGGGACCGGCAGATTCCGGCGGGCGGAATTTTTTCCAAAAGAAGCTTATCTGTAAATGCCTTTTTTTCATCTGTAATTTACCGAATATCCGGATTTTCGGCAAACTGTTTCCGGCAGTCTTTGCACATAAATTTCGGCTTGCCATGAACGGTGTCCGTCAATGTCTGAACCTTGATTATAAGGATTGACAGGATTTTGGTCATCAGTCCCGCAGGGACGCCTGAGAATAGCCCGAAGATTTATCGCCGGATTTGGTGAGGCAAATCAGATTGTTAAGTCCAGTAGGGACGGCTGATTTTTCCTCAGTCGTCTCTACGGGACTGAACGGGATGGAAATCTCCTTCCCGGCAATGAATTGCCGGGCTATTTTCAGGTGTCCCCTCGGGACAAAAAACGCCTGACCGCTGTTTTTCAAACATGTTCTGCGGGAATATAGAAAATATAAACAAGGATTAAGGATTTATGAAAACTTCATCTGTTATACTCATATCTGTATTTTTCATGCTTTACATCTTGCCGCTCGGCGTGCGTCCGCTTATCATACCGGATGAGCCGAGATACGGCGAAATTCCGCGAGAGATGATCGCTTCGGGCGATTGGATTGCTCCGCGTCTCAACGGTCTGAGATATTTTGAAAAACCCGTGATGGGCTACTGGCTCAACGGGCTTTCGATCTGTCTTTTCGGCGAAAACGCCTTTGCGGTGCGCTTTCCCTCGGCAATGGCTGCGGGCATTTCCGCGCTGATGCTTTTTGCCCTGATGCGAAGATTTGCCCCGCGTTCAGACTGGGAACTTTCAAATGTCTCCCCCGAACTTCTCTGCGCTGCGGTATTTCTCTCCTGCTTTCAGGTCTATGCGATTGGCACATTCAGCGTTCTGGATTCCATGCTTTCGCTCTTTATCACTGCCGCGATAATTTGCTTTTTCTTTGCCTATATGGAAGACAATCCGGTCAGAAAGATAAAATTGATTGCCGTGTTCGGCGCGTTTTGCGGATTTGCATTTCTAACCAAAGGATTTCTGGCGTTTGCCGTGCCGGTTGTTGCGATTGTACCGTTTATGATATGGGAAAAACGCTGGAAAGGA
>DZCT01000649.1 GCA_022736535.1 Desulfatirhabdium butyrativorans
TTGTTGGCGTCCAGCAGCAGCTCGACGATGAAGCAGCGTTCAATGATGTTGTCATTTCCCAGAGCTGTCTTGGCGGCTTCGGCAACGATTCTTTTGTAAGATTCGCCGTTGATCATGATCTGCCATTTGCCGGTGCGGACGGGCTGGGCGCCGGATTTCAGGCTTCCCATTTCAAGACCTTTTTTCCCGTCCAGCGTTTTTCCTTTTGCGTCTTTTTTCCAAACAGGAAGTCCCCATTCTTCAAACAGATAAACCGAATCATCCACATGGCAGCCCAGATCAAAGATCAGGTCTTCACGGACAATTCCCATCAGGTCATTGCGGACCATGCGGACATAATCATCGGGCGTGTTGGTGCCGATAAAAGTGTTGATCGCGGAAAGACCCTGAGCCACAGCGCCGCTTCTTTCCATTGCCGCTTTGTCAACCAGCAGGACGGTCTGTTTGTCGGTCATCCATTTTTTTGCTTCAAACGCAGCGCCGCAGGCAGCCATACCGCCACCGACGATCAAAATATCAACTTCTTTTTCTACAACTTCCGGATCCTTTACGGCTTTAATTTCACCCATCGGCTTATTTGGTAATGCCATATTTTCTTTCCTCCTGAATTTTTGTTTTTCACGCTTTTCAATTTACAAAATGACACGGAACCCTATCTTCGGCGTCAAGCCCCTGATGCTTTAAACGGTTGCTTAAACAGTTGCCACCGGCTGCGGCATCTTTCTGCCTTCAGCTTCTTCTGTGGAAAGCAGATCGCTTTCAAGGTCTTTGCCTTTCAGCGCCTTGTAAGCATTGGCCTGACCCTCGGGGGTGGTACGGATGGGGAACTTAAACCGTTTCACAATGCCGTTTCTGAATTTGCAGGTCCACATAACATCTTCGGTACCCAGCATCGGCATAACGCTGCTTCCCAGCGGTACAAAGTCAGCATAGCCTCTGACTTCGATTGCCTGGGTGGGGCAGATTTTTACGCAGGAAAAACATTCCCAGCACTGATCCGGCTCCTGATTGTAAGCCTTCATCGCGTTAGGATCCAAAACCATGAGATCATTCGGACAAATGTACATACAAGCCGTTTTGTCCCCGCCTTTGCAGCCGTCACATTTTTCAGCAATTACATAACTTGGCATTAAATACCCTCCTCACAATTATTGCGTTAATAATAAATTACCGTTAAATTCCTCATACATTTTTGATCGTACAGCCTTCTGTTAAGCTTGTCCGCACCTCCCTTCCTTAAATTGCGGCCACCTGTTCTTCAGACCGACTATCAATAGAAACAACTATTTAGAAACAACTATTTATTTTATAATCTGTTACCCCGCAGGGACAGAATATTTATTCTGATTTTTGCAATACTTATAAAATCAACCATATAGTCTGAATATAAACAAAGGCGATATATACCATCTATGGTTTCATCTTGTCAAGAACTTTTGAAGACTGTTATCACATTTTAATTTTATGCCCCTGTTCTTTTTTTCAACTTCATCGAAAATAAAAGGTTGTATTCGGAGTATGCTTCTGATAACATATATTTTTTTCATTAAAAATCAGTGCCAGAGGTTAAAGAAGGAGATCGGCTGTCAGTTCATAAATATGAACTTTATCCTGAAACTTGGTATTTATACTGATCCGATTTCGGTTTTTTGCCGCAGACGCACACAGACGGACACAGACAGGTATCCGAAAACGGAATGCGGCACTCATGCAGAAAATATGCCGTAAAAAATCAAAAGTGGATCACTATAATACCGAATCGCTGTTGAAAATTAACAGGGATGAACAGACAGGGCGGTCCCACCAATGGCGTTAAGTTAATACGGTATCCGCCCGGCATCCCCCTTTTGAAGGGGGGCAGGGGGGATGTTCCGGCAGCCGCCGCGGAAAAACCGCGCCGCGCGGACACCCCCCTGCCCCCCTCGAGGGGGGATTTTCCGCTTAACTTAACGTGAGTTCGACATAATTTTTTACCGCAAAGGACGCGGAGGATACGCAAAGTACGCTGTGAATGC
>DZCT01000650.1 GCA_022736535.1 Desulfatirhabdium butyrativorans
TTTCTTATCGAAGAACCCATGGCTGCAGCCATCGGCGGGGGGCTTGACGTGACAAAGCCGAAATGCAGCATGGTGGTTGACATCGGCGGCGGCACTACGGAAGTGGCGGTGATTTCCCTTTCCGGCATTGTTTCCAGCAAATCGCTCAAAGTTGCCGGAGACAAAATGGATGTTGCCATCATGCGTTATATTAAGAAAAAATACAATTTCATTATCGGCGAAAGAACCGCAGAACTGATTAAAACAACTATCGGAAATGCACAGCCGGAGACACGGAATCCTGAAAAAACAGAAGTCAGAGGCTGGGATATGGTCTCGGAAAAACCCAGAATTATTTCAATTAATTCCGAAGAGACCCGCGATGCGATTTCAGAGCAGCTGCATGACATTGCCGAGGCAATCAAAATTGTTCTGGACAGGACCCCGCAGGAACTGACCGCAGATGTTGTTGAAAACGGAATGCTGCTGACCGGCGGCGTCGCTTTATTAAAAAATCTGGATAAATTTCTCAGAAAAGAAACCGGACTTCCGATAAAAGTTGCGGAAAATCCGCTGCTGACCGTTGCGCTCGGCTCAGGCATGACCCTTGATAATATTGAACTGCTGAAACAGGTTGTTATCAGATAATGTCAGAGAAATCTTGAAGTTTGAATAAAAAAGTTATAAAAAGGTTCCCGGCGTTTTTTTTCGCCACGAATGAACACAAATGTCTCACGAACTGAAGAACACGAATATTTTAATATGAAGATAAAAGAAAGAGTTCAACATTTTGAACCGATACATATTCAGGAATGCGGCGAACAGGTCTGTGAAAATTCCATGCCGGATTTTTTGGGGCATCTTGAAAAAACATCCGAACTGCCGGCTGTGAAAAAAGAAAATTTCCTGAAACGATTTGTGTCTGCCGCAAAAAATTCTTTTTCGGATTTATGGTCAAAAGACATGGCAATTGATCTCGGTACGGCAAACACGCTGGTTTACATGAAACGGAAGGGAATTGTTTTAAACGAACCTTCGGTGGTGGCATTGCGAACAGATGTTCACCCAAAACAGGTGCTGGCAGTGGGGATCGACGCCAAAAAAATGCTCGGAAAAGTGCCGGACAGCATTGTGGCGATCCGTCCCATGCAGGAGGGCGTCATTGCCGATTTTGAAGCTGCCGGCGCGATGCTGAAACATTTTATCAAAAAAGTCTGTCGGGGACCGAGCCTTCTGAAACCCAGAATCATCGTTGCCGTTCCGGTCGGCATCTCCTGGGTGGAAAGACGGGCAGTTGAAGAAGCCGCAGAACAGGCAGGCGCCGGAAAAATTTTTCTCATTGAAGAACCCATGGCTGCGGCTATCGGCGCAGGTCTTCCTGTAACCGAACCCCGATGCAGCATGGTGGTTGACATCGGCGGCGGCACCGCAGATATTGCGGTGATTTCGCTTGCCGGCATTGTTTCCGGCAAATCGCTCCGCATCGCGGGAGACAAAATGGATGCCGCTATCATGCGCTATATCAAGACAAAATATAAATTTATCATCGGCGAGGGCGCCGCAGAGATGATTAAAAATTCCATAGCAAATGCCATGCCGGATCCCCGTCATCCTGAAACCGCGGAAGTCAAAGGCAGAGACCTTGTCTCCGGATGTCCCAGAATTATTACGGTGAGTTCGGAAGAAGTCTGGGAAGCGATTTCGGAGCATATAAATACGATTATAGAGGCGATAAAAGCTGTTCTGGAACAGACGCCCCCGGAATTGTCCGCAGATATTGTTGACAGCGGTGTTATCTTAACCGGCGGCGTGGCTCAGATCAGAAATTTGGACAAATTCATCGGAAATGAAACCGGAGTCATCATAAAACTTGCTGAATTTCCTTTATTAACCGTTGCCATGGGTTCGGGAAAAACACTGGATGACAACAGACTTCTCCATGAAGTCATGATTTCAGCAGGGAGCAGGTAGCAGGTAGGGTGGGCAGCTTGCTGCCCACCGATTCAGCAGCACAGTGTGGGCAACGGAGTTGCCC
>DZCT01000651.1 GCA_022736535.1 Desulfatirhabdium butyrativorans
TCAGCCCCCTGCATCTTGATTCGGAAGGAATCATATAATGCTCGGCAGGATTGCAGGGACCTGCGATGTTGAAATATTTTTTCACGCTGTTTTCTCCGAAGAAACTTGTAAATTTCCGGGGTCAGGGGGGTAAGCACAGGGGCTTACCCCTACGCCCACCGCCCCGCACCTCTGACCCCGTACCCCTCACCCCGAACCTCTCTTCCACTCCGCAATATTCCGTTTTTCCGTATCGAAATTGATACCCATCAGAATGATTTTTTTCCCGCTCTGACGGTATTTCCGCTCATAGCCTTTGTCCCGTATCTGCTGAAGAGCCGCATCCGCACTCTGACTGCATTTGAATTCGATGAGATAAATTTTGTCGGGAAATTCGACAAGCAGATCAATTCTGCCGTCACAGGTCAGCACTTCGCTGTGAGCGGTTACTCCGGATGCGCTGACCATCAGGTAAAATATTGTGTGGAAATACGCCTCATCCCGTCTGCTTTCCAGCGCGTAGGGAACAGAGGCATAAACAGCCGTCATTGTTTCGATAAAGGCATTCAGGTCTTCGAGTCTCAGATATTTGGAGAGAAGGACAAAACGGGAAGCGTCTCTGTTCCCTTCTGTATATGAGTAAAACAGAATTTCGAGAAAAGCGCTTTTCACTTCCTGATTGGGATAGTCAAAGGTGTAAAGTCCTTCTTCCACATTTTTTACGGTGATATAGCCGGTCTGAAACAGCAGGGCTTCGGGCTGAAGGCGTTCAATCTCATACACGCTGAATACGGATTCGGTGGCCTGCATATTTTCGATTGTCGGCAGATACCATCTGTTTTCATGCAGAAGATTCACCAGAAAGGTCGGGGTTCCGGTTTCAAACCAGTAGTTTTTAAACGCCTGTTCATTCAATGCTTTCAGCACTGAAAAGGGATTATACACCCGGACATCTTTTTCCGAAAAACGGTAGCCGTTGTAGTACGAGCGCAGACTGTCCAGCACCTGTTCCGGGGTCTGTCCGTATTCCTTCGCAAACTGTCCGATATGTCCGACAAAGCAGGTTTCCATTTCATGCTGCGAATACCCGAGCATTTCGGCATAATGCCGGTTCATGGTGATGTCGTCTAAATTGTTGAGTTCCGAAAAAATGGAAACCCGGCTGAATTTGGATACGCCGGTGATAAAGACAAATCTCAGCACATCCGAAACATCGCCGTCCTTTATGACGCCTAAGAAATGCTTCAGAATATCCCGATTGGCTTTGGCTGTCTCCAATGCTTTTTCCCCTCTGCCGAGATGATCTGTCAGGGGTTTGTCATATTCGTCAATCAGGATCACAACAGGCATTCCGGTTTTCCGGTGAAGGGAAAGAATGAGTTCCTTGAACTTCTCTTTCAGCAGAGATTCCTTCAATTGAATATCATAAATCGCTCCTATAGTTCTGAGACTGCTTTCCAGTCCCTTTTTCAGATTCTCCGGAGTGTCATGGCTGATGCCGTTGAAATCAATCACAATCACCGGATGCTGTTTCCATTCCCGGTCTGTGTTTTCTGCGATCCACAGCCCTTCAAACAGTTCTTTTCTTCCCTGAAACAGACATCGTAGCGTGGATACGGTCAGGGATTTGCCGAATCTGCGGGGGCGGGATAAAAAATAATACTTTCCCTGATCCGTCATCTGAAAAATATACCGGGTTTTGTCCACATAAAGACGGTTGCCCTGACGGATGCTTTCAAACGATGAGTCGCCGATGGGCAGTTTTTTCATAAGGATTTCCTTTATTTTTTTATTTGTAGGGTGGGCAGAGCGCAGACCGGGCTGTCGGAAGTAATGTTTCGATGCGCTCTGCCCACCCTGCAAGTTCAGTAGACCTCTTTCAAAAGTCAAGTTTTATCCAATAAAATCAAGTGAGCAACTCCAACTTTTGAAAGAAGTCTAGTATAAAAATTATCTAGCGTCGCCTGCTTTCCAAAGATTGAAAATCACTTCCGGCATTCCCAGCAATCCGTCGTCGTTGATGTCCGCGATAAA
>DZCT01000190.1 GCA_022736535.1 Desulfatirhabdium butyrativorans
AGCAATACAAACCAGAACATTTCGACAGCAAAAAGAAACATGCCGAGCGCCTTGGAAAAAAGATGATAGACCATCAGAGCAATCGCTGTGAACAGCACCAGCCGATAGAGCCATGTCAGATATGCGAATACGATGAGCATGTTTTTTTTTCTTTCGGAAAATGCTTCTGTTTTCGGGGAGTTCAGACCTAAAAGAATTTTACGCATAAACTCTTTTCCGAGCGCGAAGGCGCGGGTCTGCAAATTGGGAACATCCAGAAAATCCGACAGCAGGTAATAGCCGTCAAAGCGCATGAAAGGATTGAGATTTATGATAAAAGAGCGGAAACATGTCGCTGTCGTGATGAGAAAGCACGCGCTCCGCAGGGGACCGTCCGGAAGAAAAATCCAGAGGAATGCCGCGAGAACCGCAAGCCCCAGCTCCGCCAGCGTACCCGCGGCGACAATGTTCATGCGCGCCTTGCGGGATGTCAGTTTCCATGCCTCTGAATTGTCTGTGTAAAGCAGGGGCCACAGCACGAGAAACGCCAATCCCATTGTCGGCACTTTAAGCCCGTAAGCTTTTGCCGTGTAAGCATGTCCGAGTTCATGAACCAGTTTGACGACAAAAAGCGACAGGGCATAGAAGATAAGTCCTTTGAGTGAAAAGAAATACAGAAAAGTATGAAGAAATGCTTCCCACTGGCGGAGAATGAGAAAAAAACTCAGACACGCGATGAAACCCAGAAAATACAGAAAAGGGCGACTGACAAGCAGCCGCGCTGCCGGAAGCGTGGCTTCGAGAAAGCGGTCCGGCTGAAGCAGCGGAATGCGGATAAAAAGATAGTGAAGCAGAAGCCATTTAAAAAAACTTCGGCTTTGACGGGTCATCCTGGAATTTGAGACAGATTTAAGATGTTTCAAAACCGCATCTCCGCGAGGCTCAAGCAGCGAATTGACAAGGAAAAAGTGCTGCAATGCCTGAACATCGGCAGGTGTGATTTGCAACGTGGTTTCACGGTTCACCGCAGAAACAATGCTGTCCGCGTCCCCAAGCCGCCATCGGGCAAGGATTTCAAATTCAGTCCTGCCGATGCGGAAAAAGCGGCTGCATACCGGATCATGCAACGTCCATGCGGGCGAGCCGTCCGAGAGCCGGGGACCGGGTAAGAGTTTCAGATCATTTCGTAAAGGAGAGAGCGGCATTTTTTTGCTTTTCAGACATTGTTTTTTAATGTAAACTGAGAATCATGAATAAAAGTTAAAAATAAAAAACTCTGTCTTGAAAATCAAGAGATTTTTGACATCAGCAATTCTCATTTTGACGTAAAGCGGGTTTCCAACCCGCTTTTGGAGGATACGATGAACATTCTTGCAGTTGTCGGAAGCGCGAGAAAAGGCAAAGCAACCGATATGTTGGTTGACAAGGCAATAGAGGGAGCCAAATCTCTGTCCCCGAACAGCATGGTCAAAAAATTAAACCTGATTGACTATGACATTAAATTCTGCAAGAATTGTCTTGCCTGTAGGGACAGTCAGACAAAAGAGCCGGCAGCAAAATGCACCATACGCGATGATATGGATTATCTGTATGAAGATGTTCTCAAATCTGACCGCCTTATTTTCGGAACGCCGGTTCACATGGGTTTTGCCACCGGCGTCATGACGACATTTCTTGAAAGAATCTGCTGGACCTTTGCAAAGCCTGAGAGGAAAATACTGACTATTTCAGGATGCCCTGTTCCCAGATCAGATAAAAAAAGAAAGGCGGTCATCATTGTCGTTTCCGGTATTGTTCCGCCGGTTTACAGAAGATTCTGTGACGATGCCACATCGCTTATCAGGCAAACGATCAAAGATTCTTTAAATGCAAAAACCGTAGGGGATATGTATGCCGGAGATATTGAGCATCGCGGCGCGGAATATTACTTTGACAAGGCATTCAATCTCGGTAAGAAACTGATTTGAACATTTTCTCGTTCCCACGCGGAGCGTGGGAACTTTTATTCTTCCTGTCATTTCGAGCGAAGCGAGCCGAATCTTATAAATATGGCTTGTCTTTCACAGGAAAGATTTCTCCTCACTCCGTTCGTCGAAATGACAATACGCGGAGCGTCCGGGCTGCATTCCCACGCGGAGCGTGGGAACGAGAAATTCCGTAGGGTGGGCAGCTTGCTGCCCACCTTATACCAATTCGCTTTCAAAAAACGGTGTTTTCTGTAAAACCGCTTTTCAAGCGGTTTCAGCAAGTTAAGCGATTTGAAAAATCGCTTTACGGTCTGAAAGACCGATCTTTGAAAGCGAATTGGTATTAATTTAAAAATAGTTAAAACAATTAAAAATGATAACAGCTCTTGTTGCAAACGCTAAAGGTGAGATATTTGAACTGGAAGAATATGCCGCTGTCGGCAGAGCCGGAACAGCGGTTGTTCCGCTGACAACTCAGAATACCCTTCCCATGCCTTACGGCGGCGAACTCATGTTTCTTCCTGACAGACGGCCGGTTCTGTATCATATCGGCAGAAAACACTTTGAAATGCTTGACGAAAATCCGTATTCGCCCGGCGAACCCGTTTTTCCGGTTGCGGCGTTTAACTCGCCCGGCTATGCGGTTTCCTATCTGAGCGCTTATGAAGAAAACCATGACGCGGGATTTCTGCCGCTTTTCTGTTACGGCGCGGTGGGATGGCATAAAGGGAAATTCAGAACCGCGACGATACTGGTTGACAGCGAGCAGCGTCAGGACCTTCGCCTGATGAAACAGGAAAAAATTGTCGCCGGCGTTGCCCGGATGCGGAAAAAAATGCCCTCCAACCGTCTGAGGGAACATCTTGAAAAATGCGCGCTGACTTACGGATGTCCCGCAGGAAAGAATTTTTTTCTGTCAAGATACGAGGCGCCGCTGCCCACCTCCCGCGTCTGCAATGCAAACTGTCTGGGCTGCATCTCCTTTCAGCCCAAGGACAGCGGCATTCCGAACACGCAGGACAGAATTACCTTTACGCCTTCACCCGAAGAAATTTCGGAAGTCGCGCTGGAGCATATCCGAAGCGTAAAGCAGAGCGTGGTGAGTTTCGGGCAGGGCTGCGAGGGCGAGCCTCTGCTGGCATCCGCGGTGACTGAACCCGCGATTGCCCGCATACGGGCGGCAACAGATGCGGGAACTGTGAACATGAACACCAACGGCAGCCGCCCCGATCTGCTGGAAAAACTGTTTGACGCGGGTTTGGACAGCATCCGCGTCAGCATGAACAGCGTGCGCCAAGAATGTTATGAGGCGTATTTCCGCCCCGGGGCTTATGTGTTTTCGGATGTGATCCGATCCATTGACATGGCGATTCAGAGAGGAAAATTTGTTTCCGTCAATTACCTGAACTGCCCCGGATTTACCGACACGCCCGAAGAAGCAAACGCGCTGCTGGCATTTTTGAAAGCGCATCCGATCCGCATGATTCAATGGCGGAACCTGAATTTTGATCCGGTGAGATACTGGAACGTCATGGGCGGCGTTGCGGAACACGGCAAACCCATGGGCATGGTCAATCTGCTCAAGCTGATCCGCAATATGTTCCCGAATCTGAAATACGGCTATTTCAATCCGCCGAAAGAGCGGGCAGGAATATAATCGGCTCTCAATGACGCAAAGATTTTTTTATATACTGATCCGATTTCGGTTTTTTGCCGCAGACGCACACAGACGGACACAGACAGGTATCCGAAAACAGAATACGGCGTACATGCAAAAAATATGCCGCAAAAAACCGAAATCGGATTACTATAAAAAAAATGTTTCTTTGCGCTCTTTGCGGCATAGGCTGAGAATAGACGCGAGAAACAAAAAAAGTTCTCGCAGAGACGCAAAGTCCGCAAAGATTTTCTTATGAAAAGCTTTTCTTTGCGCGTCTGATTTCAGCCGGGGGCGTCTTTGCGAGAAATAAAATCATTGCAGATGAACATATCAGCGTTGAACAGCATCAGAACAGTTTTAGATCAGCGGGAAAAAGAAACGCTGTCTCCTTTTGCGGCATTCAGCAGCCATGCGCTTCGCCGGACTTACGAAATCCCCGCGGACACCGGCTATCGTCAGCCTTTTTCTTTGGATGCGGATCGGATTCTGCATTCCCTTGCCTATGCCCGCTATATTGACAAAACTCAGGTTTTCTCTTTCTCCAGCAACGATCACATTACTCACAGAATTCTGCATGTTCAGCTTGTATCCAAAATTGCCCGCAGCATCGGGCGTTTTCTGGGTTTGAACGAAGATTTGATCGAAGCCGTGGCCCTGGGGCATGACATCGGACATACGCCTTTCGGTCATGACGGCGAAAGTTTTTTATCTGAAATCTGCAAACAGGCAGGCATCGGATATTTTCATCACAGCGTGCAGAGCATTCAATTTCTGGAAAAATTGGAGCGCAAAGGAAAAGGCTGGAATCTGTGCCTTCAGACCCTGGACGGCATTCTCTGCCATGACGGCGAAGTTCATGATGAAAAACTCGAACCTGCCGGGAGCAAAACTTTTGAGATGCTGGAACAGCAAATTACTGACAAAAAAGCTGATTCCCAAGCCCGCCTGATTCCCATGACAATGGAAGGCTGCGTGGTGCGGATGGCAGACACCGTGAGTTATATCGGCAGAGACATTGAGGATGCGATCCGCATGAATCTTATCAGGCGTTCCGATTTGCCGGAACAGAGCGCAGAACTGCTCGGAAATACAAACGGAACGATTGTGTATCATTTGGTCACGGATATGATTCAAAACAGCTTTCAGCATCCGTATATCGCGTTCAGTCCGGAAATTTCAGAGGCTTTGAAATGCCTGAAAGCCTTCAATTTTGAAAGGATTTATCTGCATCCGAAGGTCAAAAAACATTCAAAAACTGTCAGAAAACTTTTTGCATTTCTCTTTGAAAAATATATGGAGGATATTCGGCAAGAAAATCGCACGTCGGCAATTTTCACCGGATTTTTGGACGGCATGTCGGCAGCTTACACGGAAACGCACCGTCCCGAGGAAATTGTCAGAGATTTTATCGCGGGCATGACAGACCGCTATTTTCTGCGGCAGTGTCCGCAGGAGATGCAGGCGGATATAGTTGAAATTTGAAAGTGAGTATATTCGACATGTTGTAAAGGGGATAAGGGAGATTTTTCGCCACGAATGAACACGAATGTCCCACAAACTGAAGAACACGAATATGTTAATATGAAAGTATGAAAGGAACGAAGCGCAGGAAAAGCATATTCCCCCTTTTGTAAAGGGGGCAAGGGGGATTTGAAATTGCGTGACAGCACATTCCGACAAGGAGGATTTAAACAGAATGCAAATCATCGCAGAAAATGAATTTTACAGCATCAAAGTGGATGAGAGAAAGAATCGGGTATTCCTCAGCATGTCCGGTTACTGGAAAAAGGCTTCCGATGTTCCGAATTTTGTGCAAGATATAAGAAAAGCCTTGAAGCAGGTTTCAAAAGGTTTTACTATTCTTGTAATGATAGTCAATATGAGAGTGCCTTCAGATGAGATTGCGGAGCTGCATACAAAAGTGCAGGCTGAGTGTGTGCAGGCGGGCCTCAGAAAAACAGCCGAAGTCATTTCCAGCGCGATGCTGCGGCTGTCAACCAAACGCATGTCTCATCAGTCCGGAATGATGATGAAACAGTTTGACAGTCAGCAGGAAGCTGAGGCATGGTTGGACATCACGAAATAATCTTTTTGGAGGAAATTGCTTGTCGGTAAAATTCGCAAGAAGCTGTAAGCAAAGTGTTTCAGAACAACTTCATGAATATATCACATCCGAAGATATTCGTCCTTTGTTTTTTTGGGGAAATTGTCTTGATGTTATCTGCCAGTTCCCGGATCGGTCTGTAGATTGTGCGATAACTTCTCCTCCTTACTGGGGAAAGCGGCAATATGCAGAAGAGGGAATCGGACTGGAAACGGATTACAGGGATTATATAAAAAATATCTGTTCAATTTTTCTTGAGCTCAAACGAATTTTAAAGGATACCGGCTCGTTTTGGCTGAACATCGGGGATACTTACAAGGCTAAACATTTACTGGGCATTCCCTGGAGAGCAGCCTTTGAAATGACAGATCATCAAGGCTGGATTCTTCGTAATGAAATTATATGGAATAAGGTGAAGGGCGGACCGGACAACGCCAAAGACAAACTTGGAAACGTCCACGAACAGATTTTCCATTTCGTTAAGAAATCGAAAGGCTATTTTTATAATAGCGATGCCATACGTTCCAAACCTTCACAATCCAAAATTGTAAACGGCGCTGTTGTCTCTGCTACCGGTGTGAGCGGTGTCCGTTACAAACGGCAGATAGAATTGTCAACCGAACTGACCCCTCATGAAAAGAAAAACGCATTTGAAGCACTTGATGCACTGCTTAAAGATGTCCGGCAAGGCAGGCTCTCAGATTTCCGGATGATTATCCGCGGTCAGCAGCGGACCACACATTCTGATTCTAAGCGCGTATCCGGAAGAGCAAGGGAACTGCATAACAAAGGATACTATTTTCTGAAGTATCATCCGAATGGAAGCAAGCCTCGGGATGTATGGGATATACTCCCTGAAGATACCCAAAAACGGGGAAAACATTTTGCAGCTTATCCTGAAGACATCTGCAAGATTCCGATATTGGCAACATGCCCTGAAAAAGGGCTGGTACTCGACCCTTTCGCCGGTACGGGAACAACCATGCTTGCTGCAATGCGTCTGGGGAGAAAGTCCGTCGGCATTGAATTGTCGAAAGAATACATTGAAATTGCACAGGATCGCTTTGAATAATATGAACAATATTTTTAGGAGGTAAGCAGTTGACGAAAAAATCCGAGCTGTGAGCGTGAGCGAGCGGATGATCCGGTCGCTTACGCTCACGGCTCCGAGCCGACTGTGTAACTCCTAATTTTAATAAGAAACGACAATGAGCAGGATTATCGAACTCTTCGGATACAGTATCCGATCCGTTGCTGTAGAAGATTGGAAAGGCATTATTCAGAGCCGACAGTGTTTGTATTCCAACGACAGGTGTTTCAAAGTTCGGAAAAGCGAACCGGAAATATCAATCGGAACCTGTACCGTCAGTTACGGCAGAAAAAACAGAAATATTATCATCTGCCCCAATCGCTTTCTTCAGAAAAAACAGGTTTTTACCGATTGCATCCATCTGCTGACCCGACATGAACCGGGCAATGAATTTCACGCTGTATCTGAAATCGGCATTCCGGGCGGAAGCGTTGACTATTTTCTTGTCTCGGTGAAAAACAACAAAGTCAGGGATTTTGTCGGTATAGAATTTCAGACGCTGGATACAACAGGAACTGTTTATCCTGAACGGCAAAGGCTGTTAAGGAAACTTGGGTTTGAAGCCGCTGACAAGGATGTAAATTCAGACAAAACATTCGGCATGAACTGGAAAATGACAGCAAAGACCATTCTGGTTCAGCTTCATCACAAGATTGAAACCTTTGAACACATCGGAAAGCATCTTGTTCTTACTGTACAGGACTGCCTGCTTGATTACATGAAAAAAGAATTCAGCTTTGATCACCTGTCTGAACCGTGCAAAGCGGGCGATTCCATGCATATACATGCCTATTCACTTAAATCGGAAGGCAGTTCTTTTAAACTTGAACTTGCAAGCCGATTAAGCACCGATGCTGAAGGAATGGCAACATGCTTAGGCTTAAAGGCGGAAGCAAAGATCGAACTCGTAGAAATTATTGAAAATATAGAATCCAAGCTGTCCGATGCAACTTTACTTTCAATTGTTTAAAATCTTTGACAAAGCCTTTCACTGCCGGCTTTTCTGCGGCACTCCGCAGGCACCGGCCCGCTCAGTCATCAGACGAACAGGCGAAATGAATGTATTATATTTTTTTTATTGACAAAAATAGTATTATATCGTATCTGATTATATCAGATACGATGAAAACTTTGAGTGAATATGCGGAAGAACACGGGATTAAATACCGTGCGGCGTGGAACCGTTATAAAGCCGGTAAAATTCCGGGCGCATTTCAGGACGGATTCGGAAAAATTCTTATCCCGGAAAATTCACCCGGCAGACCTGAATATACAGTCTGCTATACCAGTGTTTCTTCTTCGGAAAACAGAAAAAACCTTGAAACTCGGGCGGAAAGACTCTGCGCTTACTGCGCCGCAAAAGGCCGGGCTGTGAAAGAAGTGATAAAGGAATGCGCGTCCGGGCTGAACGACCGCCGTCCGAAACTGGAAAAGCTGCTGAAAAATAAGGAAGTTGCAGGAATCGTAACCGGACACAGGGACAGGCTGACACGGTTCGGATTCAATTATATCAGATTACTGAAAGAATCACATGGATGCAGGATTGAAATCATCAGTGAATCCGCAAATGACCGTGATGAACTGATGCAGGATTCTGTCAGTCCTGTAACCTGTTTTACGGCAAGGCTTTACGGGCTGAGACGGAGTAAAAGAAAAACTGATCCGGGAACTTGAAAATGAAAATAACAAGGTCGTCAAAGACATCTCTGAAATTCATAACAGAGAGAAAACGTGATATTCTTGATGAAATCATGGATGAATATTCGAGGGTTGCGAATATTTTCATTGAGATGTTTTTCGGCAATGATTTTCAGAGAAAAGACCTGAAAAAAGACATTATAAGCATTCCGTCATCATGGCTGTCCGCCCGTATGCGCCAGTGCTGTGCGAGAGAGGCACTCGGCATGGTTCAGAGTGCTGTGAACAGTGCCGCTGCAAAGGGAATCGAACCTGTAAAGCCGAAGCATACCGGCAGAAAGATGATTCTTTCCTCCCAGTGTGTCAGAACTGAGAAAGGACGCAATTCCTTTGACTTATGGCTTGTGATTCATTCTGTCGGAAATAAGATAAAATTGCAGATTCCCCTGAAAAAACATCGGCATATAAATCTGTTTTCAGACTGGAAAATGTCTGATTCTGTCACGGTTCACAGAAAATACGTCATGTTTTCCTTTGAAAAAGAGACAGGGGCAAAGAAAACTTCAGGAAAACTTATCGGTATTGACTGCGGAATAAATCATCTTATGGCAACCTCCGAAGGCATTCTGTACGGTTCGGAAGTGAAACCGCTGATAAATATGATAAAACGTAAAAGACAGGGTTCAAAAGCATATAAAAGAGCGAAGAAAACGCTTTCCTATTATATTCACAAAGTCGTGAAAGAACTGAATTTCGGCGAAATTCAGCTTGCTGCCGTCGAAAGACTGAAAAATCTGAAACAGGGAAAAAAGAAAAACCGTTCAAAAGATTTCCGAAAGACTCTCAGTAACTGGAATTATCGGGAACTGCTCAGAATCATTGAGATGCGCTGTGAAGAAAACCGTGT
>DZCT01000191.1:0-1393 GCA_022736535.1 Desulfatirhabdium butyrativorans
TGTCGCTGACCGCCAGACTCACCTGTTCAATGCCTTTGGACAGTTCCTTGCTTGCCTCTGTAATCGCAACGGTTTTTTCTCCCATGACGGTTGCGGATTCGATAATGCCTTCAAAATCCTCATTGACTTCTTTTATGGAATTTGCCGCATGACTGACCCTGCGCACAGTGGTATCCAACAGTCGCTGGGTATTTTTTGCGGCTTCGGCAGCCCGTTTTGCCAGATTTCTGACTTCTTCAGCGACAATCGCAAATCCGGCGCCGGCTTCGCCCGCCCGCGCCGCTTCTATGGCAGCATTCAATGCCAGCAGATTGGTTTGAAAA
The DNA here is from genome assembly GCA_022736535.1 of Desulfatirhabdium butyrativorans. Taxonomy (GTDB): domain Bacteria; phylum Desulfobacterota; class Desulfobacteria; order Desulfobacterales; family JAIFKL01; genus JAIFKL01. The sequence goes on from DZCT01000191.1 coordinate 324, forward strand.
GCAATTTCATCAATGATTTTTATAATCTGAACCATCTGTCCGCTGTCGGATTCAATCTGTCCCATGCCCTGGGTGAGTTCAACAAGGGCTTTAAGCGACCTTCCTGATTTTTCTATATTTTCACTCATCAACCGCTCTGCGCCCAGGGTCAGTTCCGATGTCTCCCGGCTCATCGCGCCCATTTCCTCCAAAGAAGCCGATGATTCCTCCACAGCAGCAGCCTGCTGGCTTGAAGTGTCAGACAGATAATGACTTGTGGAGGAAACCTGATCCGAAGTGGCGGTCAGCTTGTCAGCAATCTGGTTCAGCCCTTTGACGATGTGGTGAACCGGCAGAATCAGAAGCTGCCTGATGCTGACATAGAGCGTTATCAATAAAGTAGCATTTATGATCAGAAGTGAAATCACTATATGAAAAGTGAAGCGGTTCAGCTCTTCATTCATAAATTTTGATGTAAAGCATACTTCCACAGCACCCAATATATTATCTTCCTTCATCACTTCCGTGATTTTTATCATGTCAGATTTATGACTTTCATCTTTCAGGAGATTTCCGTCGGTTTCAGGGTCTATGTCTGCAATTCCCCAGTTTTTGTCCCTTTTTTTACCGCTGAATACGGTTTTGCCGTCAACTTCTCTTACGATAATCGCATAAATCCGCTTTTCCATCATTTCGGAACGGAGGTTTTTTTCAGCCAGATTTCTGTCCAGTTCCCAGAGCGGAATCACCAGATTATTTGACAGACGGTCTAAGGTGACTTCAGATAACTGCTTGAGTTCTCCATTCATTTTCGATTTGGTTTCCAAATAATTGAAAACGGCAAAAACTGCCATGATAAGCGTTGTCTGGATGATAAGAATCGCGCTGATTCGCGTGCGAATGCTCAAGCGTGCCGGCTTATTTGTATTTGATGTTTTAATCAAAATGTTCTCTCCTTTTTTCCATGCAAGCCGTTATAAGGCATGTATTTTTTTCCCACAGAGATCACAGAGAAAAGTTTATTTTTTCTGCATTTTTTCCGCTCTGTGGTCTCTGTGGGCTTTTCTCCTCTGTGTCCTCTGTGGGAAACA
>DZCT01000191.1:1493-9335 GCA_022736535.1 Desulfatirhabdium butyrativorans
CTCTGTGGGCTTTTCTCCTCTGTGTCCTCTGTGGGAAACAATAACCGCTTTTTCCAAATGTCTTACCTGTTCGGAAAGCTTTTCCGCAAAGCCCTGATCCTGAATTGAAGTCAGGTTTACTTTTACGTTGCAGAGTGAGCCGAGAACCGCGCTCCGTGCGGCAATGACGCCGACCTGCGCGTCTGTGGCTGCATTTTTGTTGCCTTCTGCGACCACTTTTTGTGCAAGCAGCATAATTTCAAACGCCGCTTCTGCCACTTCCATCGGAACGGAGGCTGCATTTTTGAAAGCCTGCTGAACCGCGGCATTTCTGCTTTCTTTTTCCGCTGTGCTGTTCTTGGGGAGCCTGAAAGCCGCCATCACCTGTTCAAATGCTTCCGAGTCCCTGTCAACAGCCGCTGTCATCTTTGCTCTGAGTGCTGATGCGCCGGCGGCAATGCTTTTCATTTCCTCCTGAACCGCCTCGAATCCTTTTTTTCCGATGGTCAGGTTTGCCGCCATTTCGGTCAGCGCCGCGGCTGAAGCTGCAAAGAAAGCCGACATGCTGCCGCCCCCGGGAAACGGAGTCCCCGACGCGGTTTTGTCAAGAAATGCTTTAAGGCTCAGTTCTGATAACATTGTTTTCCCTCTCCGTGCTTGTCAAATACCAACTTTCCGTTTTTAATGACTTTTTCTACCGTACTTACGCCGATATGATAAGGAATATATTTGCAGGAAGGAAATTCGAGAATGACAATATCGCCTTTTTTCCCCGGATCAATGCTGCCGATACGGTCTGCCCGATCCAATGCGGCTGCCGCGTTCAGCGTCATTGCCGTGACCGCCTCTTCAGGTTTCATTCCCATGTAAAGCGTTGCCAGTGCAAAGATGAGGGGCATGGATTCAGTAAAACAGCTTCCCGGATTCATGTCCGTTGCCAATGCCACGGCGCAGCCCTGATCTATCATATATCTCGCATCGGCATATTTTTCTTTCAGGCTGAAAGCCGTACCCGGCAGCAGCACGGCGATCACGCCTGCTTTTGCCATATCTGCAATGCCCTGTTTTGAAGCGTGAAGCAGATGATCCGCAGACACCGCGCCGAGTTCTGCCGCCAGTTCCGCGCCGCCGAGAGAAACGATTTCATCTGCATGGAGTTTCAGCCTGAATCCCAGCGACTTGGCTTTGCTCAGAAGCCGCCGGGACTGTTCAATGGAAAAGACATTTTTCTCGCAGAAAATATCGCAAAATTCCGCCAAATGCCGCTCGGCAATTTTCGGCATGACCTGAGAGATCAGGAAGTCAATGAAGTCATCGGGCTTTCCTTTGTATGCTTGGGGAACGGCATGTGCGCCCAAAAAAGTCCGCACCACATCTGCAGGATGCGTGCGATCCAGTTCTGCCATCACTTCTAATTGTTTGATTTCAGTATGTTCGTCCAATCCGTAGCCGCTTTTTCCTTCAACGGTCGTCACGCCGAAGGAGAGCATGGAGTCAAGGCGGGCTTTTCCGAGTGCAAACAACTCGCTTTCGGATGCGGCGCGGGTGGCGGCAACCGTATTGACAATGCCGCCCCCGCTTTCCATGATTGCCATGTAGCTGTCCCCGCGAAGCCGCCGGTAAAATTCTTCTGCCCGATAGCCCCCGAAAACAAAATGCGTGTGCGGATCCACGAACCCGGGCAGCACGGCTTTGCCTGATGCGTCTATGACTTCAAAGACTTCAAATCCGGGCTGTTCCAGTTTCGGCGCAAGTTCTGATGTCTCACCGACGGCTGTAATCACGCCGTTTTCAATGATGAGCGCGCCGTTGGGAATGATGTTCAGGTCGGACATCGCAGACCCGCATTTGGCTTTGAAACCGCTGCATCTGACCAATTCCGCCGCGTTTTTAATAATGAGATTATTACTCATGAGATAATCCTAAAGGGTGTTTGAAAAGTAATATCAGCAGTCCGGAAATGTCATTCTGAGCGGAAAAGTCATTCTGCCCGGAAATGTCATTCTGAGCGTAGCGAAGAATCTCAGTCTGGGAAAGAGAGATTCTTCGCTACGCTCAGAATGACAAGCTTGCTCGGAATGACAATTACTTTTCAAATATCCTCTAAAGATGTAATTCAAGCACCTGATCTTCAGAGAAATTTTCAATACCGAGATAGTAAACCGCCGTGTCCGTGAGCGCCGCCATCGGCGCAAGCCCGACGATTTCACTGCCCGCAATGCTGACGCCGTAGCGCCGGGCTTCGATGCGGATGAGTTCAAACACCCGGTAAATCGCTGTTTTCCGGTAGTCTGTCAGATTCATCGAAACCTGAACCATGCCTTTTTCTCTGAGTTCAACGCCGATGGCTTTGCAATACCGCAGACCGCCGCTGATATGTCTCACTTTTTTGGCAATATCCTCCGCAATGTCAAGCCGGTTTGTCGCCAGATTCACGTTATAGGCGATCAGGGGCATTCGTGCGCCCACAGCGGTAACGCCGGCAGTGGGATGTCTTTCCGGGGGACCGAAATCCGGATGCCAGTCCGGGTCTTTCAATTTCTCCGGCATTCCCTCAAATTCGCCTTTTCGGATATCGGCGAGATTTCTCCGATGCGGCGCGGAAGCAGATTCCTCATAAAGAAACACGGGCAGCCGGTATGTTTCTGAAACAGCTTTTGCAACTAATTTCGAGATTTCAACCGCTTCAGCCATATCGCTGTTTCTGACCGGAATAAAGGGAACGACATCCGCCGCGCCCATCCGCGGATGCTGTCCTTTGTGGCTGTTCATGTCAATGATCTCAACGGCAATGCCTATTGCTTCAATAATCGCATGTTGCAGAGGCTCAGGCTCGCCGACAACGGTTACGACGCTGCGATGATGGTCTTTGTCGCTTTGACAGTCAAGCAGTTTTACGCCGCTTCTGCCTCGGAATGCCGAGACGATCTTTTCAATTTTTGCCCGGTCCCTTCCTTCGCTGAAATTCGGCACGCATTCTATTATTTTTTTCATGAGCATTTAGAATTTCCCGCAAATATGAACCCTGTACCTGTCATTCTGAGCGTAGCGAAGAATCTTTTATTTATTATAGTAGCGAAGAATCTTTTATTATAACTGTAGCAGCACGGCGGACACGCTACGCTTTGTCCGCCCTACGGGATCCGCTCGGAATGACACCCCCAAATCACCTGCTTCTACACCGCTACCTTTTTGCTTTGCGGGCTTTGCGTCTTTGCGAGACACTTTTATTTCCGATAATGTCTATTCCACCTTGAACCTGCCGACCATCTCCCTGAGCTGAACCGCTATATCAGCCAATTCCACAGCCGAGTCATTCACTTTCCTCGCCCTGTTGTTCGCCTCGCCGGCTGCCTCGCTGATACTCTGAATATTGTATGCCATATCATTTGACCCCTTCACCGCCTCGCCCGCGTTTGAAGACATTTCATTGGCGCCTTTGGCGATTTCGGCAATGGAAGCGGCAATGTTTGACGAACCGATACTGGCTTCCCGGACATTATACATAATATCATTGGCGGTATGGGTCTGCTGTTCAACCGAATCGGTGATGACCAGCACCGATTCATTGATTTTGCCGATAATGCCTGATATATCTTCAATCACACGCACCGCGCCGCCGATATTTTTCTGTACGCCGTCAATACTTCTGGCGATATTTTCGGCTGCCCGTGCGCTTTTATTCGCGAGTTCTTTGATTTCACCTGCAACAACGGCAAAACCTCTGCCCGCATCTCCTGCGGAAGCCGCTTCAATGGTGGCATTCAGCGCCAGCAGATTGGTCTGTTCCGCAATGCGTGTGATCAGTTTGGTCACTTCACCGATTTCCGTTGTAGCATCCCCCAGTTTGTTCATCACGGCTGTCGCGCTTTTTGCCATGTCCATGGCTTCGGTGGAAATGCTCGATCCTTTCTGTGCATTCTGTGCGATGTCAGTAATCGCGTCGGACATATCTTCAATAGAGCCTGTTACGGCATTCATGTTCCGGGACATCTGCTCTGCCGTGGAGGAAACGCTTTGGATGGTGACGCTCATCTCTTCCGCGGCGGAAGCAATCGTGCTGATGCTCATGGACATTTCCTCGGTGGCTGTTGAAACGCTGTTTGAAATTTCCGACATCCGATCCGCACCCCGGGACATCTGACCCGAAAGATTCAGATAATTTGAAGAAGCCGTGTTCAGTGTTTCAGAATTTCTGATAATATCACGTATCATGCTCTGAATTTTCTCAATAAAACGGTTGAACCACTTTGCCATGTCTCCCATCTCGTCACGATGTCTCAGTTCAAGGCGCATACTGAGGTCGCCTTCGCCTTCTGCCAGATCTATTACCATCGAAATCAGTTTTTTGATGGGACGGCTGATGGAGCGCATAATAATGACGCCGCCGAGAATCAGAACTGCAAAAATCATCATCACAATCACCAGCGCTGAGATAAAATTCGTCTTTCTGATTTCTTCAAGAGAGGCTTGAATATCCGCAGATATTTCTTTTTCTTTGGCAATCATTTTCTTTCGTACAGCGTCAAGCCGGGAAACAATCTCTATATTTTCCTGCCAGATCGTATGAATCCTTTGGGTCAGCTCTTCAAATTTAAAGAGATTTTTTTCCATGTAGTCAGAAATATCCACCGGCATAGGTCTCTCGCTGCTTTCGGCAAGCGCGGCAATATTTTTTCTTTCTTTGTTCAGCAGTTCCAACGCTTTCTGATAGGATTTCAGGAAAATATCTTCTCTGCTGTTTAAAAGCAGGTCTTTATTCAAAGCCAGCGTTATCGCGCTCAGGGCGTTGAGGATGTTTTTGTTTGAAATTGCAATTGAGTTATATGAAATGTCAACATCTTCTCCGTTTATATACGCGAGACCGATGGTATTGTCAACTTCCTGCGCCAACTGCTCTGATTTTGCATAAAAACTGTCGAACAGTTTATCCCATCTTTCCTTTAATACTCCTATTTCATTATTATTACTAAGCAGAGAGCTGAATTTTTCTTTATATGTCGCAAGCTGGTTTAAGAGTATCTGAAGGTCCATTTCTTTTTCAATTGCCTGACTTAAAATTTTTTTCAGGATTTCAGCATTTTTTTCAATATCTGAAAGCACCTTTGCGGCAGTTTCCTTATCCAGCGTTCTGGCATAGTCTTTTTCCAGAATGATGGTGCTTAACAGGCGGGTCTCGAAATTCTTGATATTAGAATTAAAAGACTGATATTTATATGTTTTGTCATTGTAAAACTGGGTCAGTCCGAAAGAAACGAGATACAAGGCAAGGTTTGCCAGCACGAATAGAGTAATCTTTGCTCCGATTTTCATAAAATTCCTATAACTATCTTGTCTATACCGGGCTGAAAATAAAAAGTTTCCCGCAGAGGCGCAAGCTTTCCTCTGTAAAGCGGGTTTAAAATACGCTCTACAGAGAGGATGCGTCTCTGCGGGAGATAAAAGTTTTCCGCTTATTGCTGTTTTTTTTCTTTTTCCCCGTTTTTTATAATAAGAAGCTTTTCCAAATCTTCAACACTTTTGCTCTCGTCATAAATACCCGCGCCGACCTGATAGTTTGTGCCGGGTACCTGAATCATAAAAGTGACTTTCCGTTCAGGCTGCTGACCGTCCACTTTGGGCCACCAGTATTCCACCCAGCCGCCGGCGTCTTTTTTGCTGACAACACAGAGCTGGGCGAAAAAAAAGTTGCCTTTAATATCTTTCAGCCCCAGAAGGCTCCTGCCGATAAGACTTGCTTTTATCGGATGTGCAACAATCGTTCCTTTGGCACACTCAAAAACAAAAACATAAGTGTCTTTAAAAACCCAGGGTCCGTTTCTTTCATTAAAAGACTCCAGCGCGCTTTCATCGGAATGAGTTAAAAACTGAGACGCCTCATAAACTTTTTTTATCACATCTTCCGGCGTCGCCTTGTCTTCTCCGGCGCAGACGAAATCGGAACACACAGCGAGAACAATACAGACCGGAATTACCAAATAAAACGGTTTTTTCATTCTCATTTTTTGCCTCCTTTTACTGTGGGATGGGCATGAAATGCCCGCCCCGCTGTCGTTGTTATTTTTTCAGCCATTTCTTGGCAGCTTCAACTGTGTCAAAGAGATGAATTTCAATGACATGACCCGCTTCCGAGACATATCGGTGAAGCGTCATTTTTCCGATTGCCCGCTTGGGAATAACAAAAGCTTCTTTACTCAGCCCCGCTTTTGCAAATTTGGGAAGAATTTTCTCCGCAACCCATTGGGTGTCTTCCGATTTGATCACACTGATCTCTGCGGTGTCAACAAACCACTGCATATTCGGATATTTCTTTTTATATTCAATATAAAACTGAAGGCTTTTTTCTTCCGATTCCCGGAATACTTCGGAAGGCATGTACTTTTTGCCGATCCACACCAAACACGGGACCGTTTCATCAAGAGAAATCTCCACATATTCATTTTCAAAAAGTTTCATTGAAAAACCTCCTTCCGGCTTGTCCTTGTTTATTGATTTTCTTGTATATTCAATTTATTACGCACTTCCAACTCCCCGGACGGGGAATGAGCGGATAAAAAATGCCATTTACAAACCGGCTCTTATGTCATATTTTCTATACATAACGCTTTGTGATCCTTTTAAAATAAAAAATCTAAGAAAATGAATCAAGGAGAACAGCATCATGAAAGAACTCGCTATTTTTTTGGGTGTCATCGGCATCTGGTTTCTTTTGCAGGCATACATTCTGCCCAAATTAGGAATTTCCACATGAATGCGGAATGCCTGTCAGTTGACAGACAGTAAAAATACCGCCGAACATTCCCGCCCGAAAAAAGAAACAGAGAAATAAATTTCCGCCCCCCTCCGAAGTGCGTCGAATCTTAGCCAGGGAAGCGAAGCGTTTTTTGCAGTGCGAATCTATTTTAAGCCGGGGCGCTGCGCTCTGTTTTCGCACTCCGGACCGAGAACAGACGCATTGCGGATTATGTTGTTTTGGTTCGGGCATTTTTCTGTTTTCCTTTTCGCCCTGCCGTTGTCTGCTGACGGAGGGGACGCCTGCGGACGCTGAAACCGAAATGTCCGAGCTGTTTTCCCAGCGTGTAATAATGTCCGTGACTGTAAGCAATCAGTCCGGCTGTTTCAAGCGCGAGCCTGCCGTTTGCGGTGATCAGCCGGGATGATACCTGAACAGCGACGATTTCTGCAAGAAAAAGCCTGTGTGAACCCAGATCAATGTGCTGACGCACCCGGCATTCGATGTTGATCGGACATTCCGCGATGATGGGAGGGCGCACTTCCGTTGAGGGCGCGGGCGTGAGTCCGGTTTTCAGGAACTTGTCCGCATCCCTGCCTGATATTACGCCGCACTGATCTGTTGCCCGCGCCTCGTCAGCAGAGGGAATGTTCACCGCAAACTCGCCGGTCTGAAAGATAATCGGATAGGAATAGCGGGACGGCATCAGCGAAACAGAAAGCATGGGCGGATGGGTGCATATCATTCCGGTCCATGCGACAGTGATGATGTTCGGAGGTCCGCCCTCCGGCTGGCAGGTGAGCATCACCACCGGCAGCGGAGACAGCATTGCCCCCGGCTTCCACAGCGTTTTCTGCTTAATGCTGATGTCGGTTGAGTCGGATATTCTGCCTGATTTCGGCATGTGTCAATTCCCCTCTCTCGCTGACAGTCGGAATTTGTCGGGACATTCAATCAATAATGTTAAATTCGACAGTTAAATGATATACAAAAATTGTGAAAAAAGCCAGTAAAAAACAGCAATTCTCATTTTCAAAAACTGCGTTGAACACTGTCTGCGGAAACAGCCGGAATCTCATACCAATTCGCTTTCAAAAAACAGTGTTTTCTGTAAAACCGCTTTTCAAGCG
>DZCT01000652.1 GCA_022736535.1 Desulfatirhabdium butyrativorans
AGAATGGGAGGCTGCGGAATGATTGTCGCAGATACGCATATCATCATCTGATTTTTTTGCCACAGCCCCACACAGACGCACGCAGACAATAATTTGAAATGTATTGTCTTATCGGTCTCGTTTGCTCTATTTGTCTGTGTATGTCTGTGTGTGTCTGTGGCTGATATTATGCAACAATGTAGGGGTAAGCCCCCGTGCTTACCCTTATCTGAAATTAATATCTGAAATTAAGGAGAATACGGAAAAAAATGAAATCACTGATGGTTCATATTATCCTTTATCGGGAAGACGAGCATTATGTCGCTCACTGTCTGGAGTTTGACATAGTGGCTCAGGGGAACAGTGTAAAGGAATCTTTTCAGAACCTGTTGGATGCTGTCGAATTGCAAACTGCTTATGCCTTAGAGACAGGAGATATGGAAAGTCTGATCCAGCCGGCTCCGCCGGAATTCTGGCGTATGCTGATGAAATCCGAAAAAAAACCTGAAATATCTGTGGGACTGAGACTGCCTCGGGTCTTCTCGGATATAGAATGCAGTGTCGTATATGGATGAAATTTCTGATGAGGAATTTTATTCAAAATGAGCAGAAAGGGCAGCCACAGGGATTTGCCCCTACCCGCAACAATAAAAAGGAAAAGGAGAAATTATGAAAGCATTACTGATAGTTTTGACATTAGCCCTGTTTGCGGCAGTAACCGCATTTCCGGCAATCGCCGCACCGGAATTGTCTCTCGACTCGGCAGAGGTCTTGCAGGGACAAAGCGCTGTTCTGAATCTCAGCATCTCCGGCGGAACCGAAGTTTATGCCGGCGTCAACGCCAAAATCCGGCTGCCGCAGGGCGTAACGGTCAGCAGTGTCTCAAAAGGAACGGTGCTGGCTTCGGGATTTACCGCAGACTGGTATGCGAGCGGCAGCGATGTTGCGGTGATTGCTTATTCGACAAGCAGTACTTTTTCATCTGCCGGTGTGCTGTTTACCCTGAATATTCAGGCAGGGTACAGCACGCCCGCAGGAGACAATACGATTGCTTTTGTAAGCGATACTTCCGGACTGATTAATCTCAATGCCCTTTCCAATGCGGACGGCTCGAAATCAATCGTGCCGACAGTGAAAAACGGAGTTCTTACGGTGCTGGCAGACACAGACAAAGACGGGCTTTGGGATGATTGGGAAAAGAAATATTTCGGGAATCTGGATCAGAAAGCAGATGGGGATCCGGATAATGACGGTTTGACTAACATTGAAGAATACCGCAATGGCACTGACCCGAAACAAACGACGGCTATTGTTCCGGGCGATGTGGACGGTAATGGGTATGTTACGCTGAAAGATGCGGTACTTGCCATGAAAGTCGTGTCCGGTCAAAAAGCTGATGGCGTAAAAATCGGGGCTGATATCGGTAATAAAGCGGGAGAGAAAAAGATCGGCGTGGAAGAAGTTATTTTTATCCTCAAAAAGCTTGCCGGTAAATAAGCAAGGGCAACCACAGGGGGTTGCCCCTACAATCGGCATTTTCATGTAGGGGTAAGCCCCTGTGCTTACCCTTTTACCGGACAAGTGCATGGAATAATAAGCAAGGGCAACCACAGGGGGTTGCCCCTACAATCGGCATTTTCATGTAGGGGTAAGCCCCTACGAGCGAACATTTTCATGTAGGGGTAAGCCCCCGTGCTTACCCTTTTTAAAAGGAGGTGAACCGTGACGGCAAATGTTCGGCGAAAGATGTTCACAACAGACGAATACCATCGCATGACCGAACTGGGTATTCTCGGAGAAGATGAACATCTGGAACTCATCAGAGGAGAAATTGTTTTTATGGCAGCAGCAATCGGAAGCCGACATGCGGCATGTGTCAACAGGCTGAACCAATTGTTTGTAGCAAATTTTGCAGGAAAGGCAATTGTGCATGTGCAAAATCCCGTCAGGATCGAACCACATTCGGAGCCCGAACCGGATATTGCGCTTCTGAAACCCCGTCCTGATTTTTATGCCGAAGCC
>DZCT01000653.1 GCA_022736535.1 Desulfatirhabdium butyrativorans
CACCATGTCAGCGAATATGTTCCCACGGTTCCGGAAATCATCATTACGCTGGGTGTTTATGCCACAGGATTTTTCATTCTCTCTGTTCTGTTCAAACTTGCAGTAACGATTAAAGAAGAAGTATCCGCATAAGTTTCAAATCTGAAGTTGCGGGGTTTTTTTTGAAACCTCGCAACTGATGCCTCCTTCTGATCTGACCCCGCTCATATTGATTTTCATCAAAACAGAGTGTTTTTCACCCTTCACAATTCCAATAAACAGAAAAATGCTGTTGACGAAATACATATTGTTGTAATATAAATAGAAGTTATTCATTTGATTTTTGGCATGTTTTTAGTTCTCGCAAAAGCGCAAAGCCCGCAAAGAACTGATACCGAACTGCTGTCAAAAAAATATAATCGGTAGGGCGGGGTTACGTCCCCGCCGTTTGCTTTTAATTTTTGACAGCAAATTGGTATAAGGTTAAAGATTTGACAACTTTTGAAAGGTTGTCAAATCTCATTTACCTTAGCGCCCTTTGCGTCTTTGCGAGAAATTTTAATAAAAAAGTTCTCGCAAAAGCGCAAAGCCCGCAAAGAACTGATACCGAACTGCTGTCAAAAAAATATAATCGGTAGGGCGGGGTTACGTCCCCGCCGCACGGGAGGGCAGCCGGCGGCGGGACAATCTGTTCTCAGCCCGGGCCCGCCCTGCCTGTTAATTTTTGAAAGCGAATTGGCATTAGCGTCCTTTGCGTCTTTGCGAGAAAAATAAGAAAGGTTTATTATTCAAAATGATACAACTGATCAGAGGTTTCAAAGACATACTTCCCGGAGAAACAGAACTCTGGAAACATATTGAAAAAATTGCCGTATCGGTGTTTGAAGATTTCGGATTCAAAGAAATCCGCATTCCGATCATGGAACACACAGAGCTTTTTGCCAGAAGCATCGGCGAAGATACCGATATTGTGGAAAAAGAAATGTACACTTTCCCGGACCGCAAAGGCGACTTGATTACCCTGCGCCCCGAAGCCACCGCGTCCATCGTGCGGGCATATATTCAGCACAAACTCTATGCTGCTGATCCGGTTCGGAAATTTTACACCATTGGTCCTATGTTCCGCCGGGAAAGACCCCAGAAAGGGCGATACCGCCAGTTTTATCAGATAAACGCTGAGGCTTTCGGCGTGGGTTCGGCATATATGGACGCGCAGCTTATTTTCATGCTCCTGACGCTTTTTTCAAGGCTGTCGGTCACGGACGCGCACGCGCATGTCAATTCCCTCGGATGTCCTGCCTGCCGCCCCGCGTTCAAGGCGTCGCTGTCGGCGTTTCTGTCGTCCCGAACCGACAAGCTTTGTGAGGACTGCCAGCGCAGAAGCGCGAAAAATCCCCTGCGGGTGCTGGATTGCAAATCGCCGTCCTGTCGTGAGGCGATGATTGGCGCGCCGTCCGTGATTGATTCGCTGTGTCCCGAATGCGGAAAGCATTTTCAGACCTTGCAGGATTCGCTCAAAAAGCTGAATGTGGATTTTACCATAGACAAAAGTTTGGTCAGGGGCTTGGATTACTACACCCGCACCACGTTTGAAATTCAGACCGGCGCGCTGGGCGCGCAGAATGCGGTTGCCGGTGGCGGGCGATATGACGGTCTCGTGAAAGTGCTGGGGGGACCGGATATTCCGGCTACGGGCTTTGCCATCGGCTTTGACCGGCTCACGGAAATCACGGGCTTTAAAGCATCTGATTTTGAGCAGAAGCCGGATGTTTTCATTGCCGCGCTGGGAGAGAAAAGTCAGGCAGCAGCGTTTGAATGGAACTGTGCGCTGGCGGTTTCCGGAGTGAAAGCGGAAATGGATTTCGGAGCCGGCAGTCTGAAAAGCCAGATGAAACGGGCGGACAAACTCGCCGCGCCCTTCGTGCTGATTGTCGGCGAAAAAGAACTTGAAGACGGCGCCGCTCTTTTGCGGAACATGGCGACAAAGGAACAGGTTTCTGTTCCGCTTGATAAGATT
>DZCT01000192.1 GCA_022736535.1 Desulfatirhabdium butyrativorans
AAGGATTTCAACAGCAAATTGATTGATCTTTATCCGATATTTTGGCATGATAACAAAATTGAAAATAAGGAGAATTCTCTATGGAAACAAAGCCGGTTTATGAACAGGGAGAGCCAAAAGTCAATCTGTCGGAAAAAGAACTGCTGAACAGTCGGCTGGCGGAGAAGTCTTTGAAAAAATACTGCGATGAACTGAAACAGCAGTTGGAAAAACAGATTGCGGAAACAGAAACATTAAATGAAAAGCTGAAACAGAAAATTGCGGCAGACAAACATACAGAAGCGGTTTTACGGGAGAACGAAGCCCGATACAGGGGCATATTTGAAAACACAAAAAACGGCGTGGCAGTTTACAAAGCTGTCAATGACGGTGAAGATTTTATTTTCAGAGATTTTAACAAAGCCGGTGAAAAAATAGAGAATCTTAAACGGGAAAATGTGATCGGCAAAAGCGTTCTTGACGTTTTTCCGAGTGTGAAAGAGTTCGGGCTGTTTCAGATATTCCAAAATGTATGGAGAAGCGGAAAACCGGAATATCATCCTGTGACTGTTTACAAAGATGAAAGAATTCAGGGCTGGCGGGAAAACTTTGTCTATAAGCTGCCCTCAGGCGAGATTGTGGCGGTTTATACGGACCGAACAGAGGAAAAAAAGGCAGAAGAGTCGCTCCGAAAAAGTGAGGCGCAGAAGAAAGCCATTCTTGAAGGCTTATGTATCAGCCTTTTATTTGTTGACGAAAACTTGTCAATTCTCTGGGCAAACAGGGCAGCAGCAGCTTGGGCAAAAAAATCTCCTGAAGAAATGATCGGACATAAATGCCATGCGTTCCGGACCGATCCGGAAAAGCCCTGTGATGACTGTCCGGCGTTAAACGCGTTTCATACAAAGACTTCACATCATGCTGTCATTTATACGCGGGACGGAAGAATTTGGAATGTAAAAGCAGACCCTGTTTTTGACGATAAAGGAGAACTCCTCGGCGTTCTTGACATTGCAGAAGACATTACGGAAAAAATCCGCATGGAAGCCCAAATCCGGCAAGCCCAGAGAATGGACGCCATTGCCTCGCTTGCCGGCGGTATTGCCCATCAGTTCAACAATGCCCTATTCGGCGTCACCGGAAATATTGATCTGTTAAAAATTGTTCTGCCTGACAGTCCGAAAACTGCCAAATATCTCAATGCGCTCAGTGACTGCGCCCAACGAATGGTAAACCTGACCAGACAACTGACCGCGTATGCGCACGGCGGAAAATATCAGGTTAAAAACATATCGTTAAATGAATTTATTGAAAATTCAATGAGTTCTGTTCGGCAAAATATCAGTTCCTCTATTTCCGTAAGCACAGATTTGGCAAAAGATATTCCGCCTGTAAATGTTGATGTGCATCAGATGCAGATGGTTTTTTCCGCGATAATGAATAACGCGGCAGAAGCGATTGAAGATTCCGGTCATATTCGCATTTCCACCCGTCATTATCCCGGTTCCCAGGCCTCCGGGACATATATCTGCCTTACAGTTGCAGATAACGGAAAAGGAATGGATGAAGAAATCAAAACTCGGATATTTGAACCTTTTTTCAGCACAAAATTTAAAGGACGGGGACTCGGCATGGCGGCTGTTTACGGAATTGTCACGAATCATGAAGGATGGATTTCGGTTGACTCAACCCCGGGAAAAGGAACGGTTGTCCGTGTCTATCTGCCTGCGGTTCGGGGTTCGGGGTGAGAGGTCAGGGGAAAGCCTCCGCACCCCGAACCCGAGATCTCGATACACAGAGAAGAAGGCAATTTAACAGACAATGATTTCTTGACAAACGCCGACTTTTGACGTATATTGACGACAATAAAAAAAGGCATGTCCTCGAACGAAGTGAAGGGAGTCGTCAGTATGAAATTTGTACCGAGCCGTAAAGCCCGTGAAATATTGGGCGTTCACGAAAATACGTTAAGACGGTGGGCGAATGAAGGAAAAATCAGACACATCAGGACAGCGGCAGGACAGCGGCTGTATGACACAGAGTCTTTTGTGGGAAAACTTTCCGAAAAGCGGAGAGTCTGTTACTGCCGGGTTTCATCTTATAAACAGAGAGACGACCTTGAAAGGCAGGTTGCCTTTATGTGCGGACGGTGCCCCGGATATGAAATCGTTACAGACATCGGAAGCGGGCTTAATTTCAGAAGAAAGGGGATTCTTGCCTTACTGGAATCCGTTTGCAGCGGAGATGTCTCAGAGGTTGTGGTTGCCCATAAAGACAGACTGTGCAGATTCGGATTTGAGCTTGTCAGATGGCTTGTCGAGCGCCACGGCGGAAAACTCGTGGTTCTCGGCAATGTTTCTCACTCCCCGCAGTCAGAACTTGTCAGTGACCTGCTTGCCGTTGTCACTGTGTTCTCATGCCGGATGCACGGACTCAGAAAATACAGGTCTGAAATCAAAAAAGATACGGATTTATCCGAATGACGGGCAGAAAAGCCTGTTAAGACAGTGGCTCGGAACGGCACGCTTTGTTTACAATCAGACAATAGCTTATCTAAAAGAGCCTGATACTCTGGCAGACTGGTTCGGGATAAAGACTGAGATTATCGCAAATCTGCCGGAATGGGCAGAAGCCGTGCCGTATCAGATAAAGTCGGTTGCCGTGAGAGATGCCTGTATTGCCGTGAAGAATGCAAAGATGAAATATAAAAAAACCGGTCAGATTCAGGACGTGAAGTTCAGGAGTAAAAGGGAAAATCGTGATTCTTTCTTTATTCCGAAAACCGCTGTGAAAGAATCATCTTTTTACACAACGCTTCTCGGTAAAAAGATGAAAATGACTGAGACTGTGCCGGAAATACTTCACGACTGCCGGCTGAAATGCGAAAACGGAAAGTTCTGGCTGTGCGTAACGGTTACCAAAGCAAATCTCGTATCCGAAAACCAAAGATACGGGGCGGCTGCTCTCGATCCGGGCGTCAGAACTTTTCAGACATTTTATTCGCCGGTTGCAGCAGGGAAAATCGGGACGGGCGATTTCGGACGGATTCACCGGCTCTGCAAACATCTTGACAATCTGTATTCAAAGATCGGTAAAGCGAAATGTCGACAGAAACGGCGATTGAAAAAAGCGGCGGTCAGAATCAGAGAGAAAATAAAGAATCTGATAAATGAGATTCATCATAAGACCTCTTATTTTCTGTGTAAAAACTTTGATGAGATTTTTCTGCCGTCTTTTGAAACTTCGGGTATGGTGACAAAACTGCGTTCAAAGACTGCACGGGCAATGCTTACATGGGCGCATTTCCGCTTTGCCGAATTTCTGAAACACAAAGCATCGGAGTTCGGAACACGGGTTGTAAGAGTGTGCGAGGCATATACGTCAAAAACATGCTCCGCCTGCGGAAAGATTCAGAATATCGGTTCAAAGAAAGTGATGAACTGTACGGCCTGCGGAACGGTTCTTGACAGAGACATCAACGGCGCACGGGGGATTTTCCTCCGTGCTTTGGGAGATACCCCCTCATTCAGTTAAAAACTGAGTGTGCATTTGTCGGCAAACAGCAATGTTTGTCAGCAAAAATGTATCGGAGAAACCGAATTGCTGCTCAACGCATCCAGAGATTTGGGCGCATCCCGTGCATTTAAAAAACCGCTGGATGCAAAGACAATTCTTGAGGCAGTGAAAGAACTTGCGGGATAGGCGGAGGCAGGCTGTAGGTCGCAGCCTGCAACCTGCATCATAACTTGTTATCCGACAATGTAATTTTCGGCAGTTCGGTTTTCAGAAAATCTTCGCGTTGACCGCCCCTTGTCTCAAGGGTGATGACACCTATTTTATCCATGTAAATCATATATTTATAAGTTTGAAGGTCTGTAAGCTGGCTGGCTTCGATAATCTCCCGGAGGCTGTCGTGCTGATGTGCCAGCGACAGCACATATTCCATATCCGGAATATTGCGGATGATCGAGGCCTCGTTCATTGTCGGCGTATGCACCGCAACGGGATTGTCGAACAAATCTTTTTTCAGACGCTGAAATGCTTCCGTCTCCCGGCTTCCCTCTTCAAGCAGTTGTTCTAAAGAGTCGTCAATGCTGTGATGAATGACAACGGGCTGGGGTTTGAAATGCAATATTCTGTTCTTTTCCGAGAAAATCCGATAAACAGCCTTTTTTCCTCTGGTTTTTCCGTGATAGGCATGAACAGGCACCCCGTCCTGAAAGAAAAGCGCGGCGCGGGCACTTCCGCCGGTGATTTCCAAAATACCGGTGAGACCGCGGCGCTCAAAATCTCTTAATGTATTTTCCAGATTTCTATCAACAGGGGGCTGTGTCCCGCGCCGGGGTTCGGAGCGGGAAGCCTGTTCACGAACCGTCAGCAGACCCGCATCCATGAGATGAAGCAGAACAGATGCGGCAGTGAGACGGCTCATTCCTGATTTCCCGCAGGTTCTGAGGATTTCCCGGACCGTCTGTTTTTTATAAATCATGGACAATAATTTTTGCAGATTTTCCTGACCCGCATCTGTTATCAGTTCCGGCGGTATCTGGCGGATATTGATTTCCAGAAAAACGTCATAAACCGGGACCCGGGCTTTCAGTATCTGTTCTTCCTCAAGCAGACGGCAGGCTTTGGCGAGGATGGCGGCATTTGTGAGGCTGATCTGTTCTGAACAGTCTGATTTTTTTTCATAGAATGAAAAATTGCCTTCAAAACAGTCCAAAAGCGCGTAAAAGGCTTCTTCTCCTGACAAATCCTGCGCGGTGCTGCCGACCAATCTGCCTTCTGAAAAGCATAAGACGCCGACGGTTTCAGCCCGGGTGTTTTGGAGGACAAACTCGCCGGTTTTGCAATTCATTTCGGCAATCTGCATGAGATCATACAAACCTGTCTCCGCGAGATCGCCGTGAAACTCGGAGCGGAAATAAAAGGCTTTAACTTTTGCCGCTCCTTCCGCCGCCCTTTCCAAAGCCTCAAACAATGCTTCTCTTTCAAAGGGCTTGCAGATATAATCATCGCCGCCCAGCCGCAAGCCTTTTAACTGAAAGGGAATCTCTTCGCCGGACCATAAAAAAACAACAGGGACAGCCGCAGTTTCAGGCATTCGTCGCAGACGCCGGTGCAGTTCAAAGCCGTCTGTATGAGGCATCAGCGTATCCGATATGATGACATCCGGCGCAAAACGGCTCGCTTCCTTCAGCGCAGCCTCTCCGTCGCTCACATAAGCGGATTCAAAACCTGCTTCTGAAAGCCATGTTCTGATAAGGTCTCCGGTCTCGGAGTCAGGATGAACTATGAGAATTTTACCTTTCATTTCATATTGATATTCCGCAGAGACATCCCGCGTCCGGAGTGCATACCGGCGGCGCGTCTCTGCTATCAGACATTTTCGGAAATAAGCGATGAATTTTTTATTTCTCGCAAAGCACGCGGAGAACGCAAAGGGAAAAAAACTTTCATAAAAAACTTTGCGCTCTCCGCGCCCTTTGCGAGAACCTTTTTTTATTTCCGATAATGTCTATTTTATAATTTTAATTTTCCCTTTTTTGGAAGCCGCGATCAGAATTTTCAGATTTTCTTTCACATCTCCTTCCATCAAAGTCACAAGCTTCATAAAAGACAGGGGCGAAACTTCCTTGAATTTTGCGATTTCCGGAAATTCCGACACATCGTCGGCGATTTTTATCAGACGCCCCTCCACGCCGATGCGGCGGATAACATCTTTAATATCATCCACTTCAGCCAGAACACCCATTAAAACCGACATCAGCGGCACCGCTTCGTTTCCCGCAAATTCCGGGGGCAGTTCGTTGAATCTCACGGAAAATGATCCCTTTTCCAACAGAAAAATGCGGTTCAAAGCCTGATTTCCGGTAAATTTTCCCTGACGGACATGCACTAATGAACCGTTTTGAATAAAAATATCGCCGTCAAGCTCTTTTAAAAAAAGGCTTGCGGTCTTTGATCCGAGTTCCATGCTTTGCAGCAAATCGGAAAGCCCCAAATCGGAAAGACTGCCTTCCATCAGACCCGCGCTCCGCCGGTTACGCACCACGCGGCGAAGTGAAGCTTTAAGTCGGGCAAGGAGTTCTTCTTTGTTAAAAGGTTTTGTGATATAGTCATCCGCGCCGAGTTCCAATGCTTTTACTTTCAGTTTGTCACGGGACAGAGCGGTCAGCAACAAAACGGGCGTATCCCTGAAATTTGTCTTTTCACGTATTTTTTCAAGGACTTTGAATCCGTCCATTACCGGCATCTGAACATCCAATAAAATCAGATCAGGCTTTTGGGCTTCCATAATTTTGATGCCCTGCTCCCCGTCTTTTGCATGGATCACATCATATCCTGCCTGCCTGAGATATTCTTCCAGAATCAGGTGCTGGGTTTGATCGTCGTCAATAATCAGAATCAGATAACTGTCCACTGGTTTTCCTTTTTTTGCAGGTTGTACAGGTTACAGGTAACAGGTTGCAGGTTACTTGTCACCTGTCACCTGTCACCTGCAACCTGTTACAATTTATTATCATTCATCCTGAAATTTATCTTTTACCGCCAAATAAGCCGCCTCCTGCCGGAGAAAAGCCTCAACAATTTTGGGATCAAAATGCTGACCTTTTTCTTCAAGAATAATCCTTTTTGCGCTTTCGTGGCTGAAAGCATCTTTATAACACCGTTTGGTCGTCAGCGCATCATAAACATCTGCCAGCGCCATAATTCTGGCGGAAAGCGGAATGTGATCTGAGCGGCATCCCACCGGATAACCTTTGCCGTTCCAGCGTTCATGATGAAACATGGTAATCTCGTAAGCTAACCGCAGATAGGTGGACCGGGTTCTGTCATATATCTGTTTGATGGTTTTTCCGCCTTCGGTCGTATGGGTTTTCATAATTTCAAATTCTTCTTCCGTGAGTTTGCCGGGCTTGTGGAGAATTGAATCTCTTATGGCGACTTTCCCGATGTCATGCAGGGGGCTGACTCTGGCAATTTCATCCGCCATCACAGGCGTCAGACCGTATTCCGGAAAATTTTTCGACAGGTCTCTGGCAATAATACGCGTATAATCTTTCACCCGCTCCAAATGAAAGCCGGTTTCATTGCTTCGGGATTCAGCTAATTTTGCCATGGAAAAAATCAGTTCTTCCTGACTTTCCAATTTCAGCAGTTGCGTTCCCGCACGAAGCCGGAGTTTCAATTCATCAGGAAAAACCGGCTTGGTCAGAAACTCGTTTGCCCCCAGATTCAGCGCCTGCAAAAGAGATTCTCTGTCGTCCATGGAGGTCAGAACAATAATATACATATAACGAAGTTCCGTTTGGCGGATCGCTTTTATCAGCTCATATCCGTCCATTTTCGGCATGGCAATGTCCGTGACGAGAAGCCGAATGTCAGGGTCTTCGGATAACCGTCGGAGCGCCTCGGAACCGTCTTCGGCTTCGATCACATCATAGCCTTCCGCTTCCAGCGTTGTGTGAAGAATCACACGTTGAACCCTGTCGTCATCGGCAACAAGCACTTTGTTCATTTTTCGGAATATCTTCATTCCTCCACCTTTTTCCGGCTTTTTTTTCCCCACACATTAAAACCTTACCTTACACACTCGTTACGAGGCTCTGCCTCGTAACCCGCAGTATCCGAGGCTCTGCCTCGTTCCGGCTGAAGCCGGCGCCCCCGCCTGCGGCAGAGCCGCAGACCTCCCTCCGCTGCGGGGCAGAGCCCCGTAGCGAGATTTCTGCGTAAGGTGAGTTAAAACTTGAAACTGTCGGCATCCCCATCTTTCATCAAGGCTGTATTCTGAAACATCTCTTTGAATTTTTCAAGCGCTGTTTTCAGTTTGCTGATACATGAATATGCGTCTTCCGCCCTGCTTTCCTTTCCTGCGGTCTCCATTTCAAAAAAAACATTCCGCAGATTGTTTGCTGAAATATTGGCTGCCATGCCTTTAAGCGTATGCGCTTCAAACCTGATCTGTCCGGCGTCCTTTTGCTCCAAAGCTGTTTTCAGTTCTTTCAGATGAACAGTAAGCGTTTGCGCAAATATCTTCAAAAGTTCTTCAGCCAGCTTTTCATCTCCGCCGATACGTTCGAGAAATTCTGCTTTGTCAAATATCGTATCTTCAGCAGCCTTAACCCTGTTTTCAGTCCCGGCTCTTTCAATAGCCGAAGAAAAATTGTCCAATATCATTTTCATCTCGTCTAATTTCACCGGCTTTGCAATATAATCGTTCATTCCGGCTTTTTTGCATTCATCTCTGTATCCGCTCAAAGCATGGGCAGTCATGGCAATAATGGGAATATCCCAATTGGCATCGCCTGCTTCGCCTTCCCGAATACGCCGTGTCGCCTCCAAACCGCCCATTACCGGCATTTCCAGATCCATCAGCACCAGATCGAAAGATTCCTGTCTCAGCAGATCAATCGCCTCCCTGCCGTTGGCAGCCACCGTCATTTTGTGTCCCATTTTTTCCAGCGGGAGTTTCGCGACCATCACATTCATTTCATTGTCTTCTGCCAAAAGAATTTTCAGCGCCTGCTTTGCCGGCTGTATTTTTTGAAAACTGATTTCCCGCTCGGAACGGACTTTATTCGGATCGCCGGTATCAAAGAACGCTGAAAAATAAAAAATGCTGCCTTTTCCCGGCTCGCTTTCCACCCATAATTTCCCGCCCATTTTATGCACGAGCAGGCGGCTGATGGTCAGTCCGAGACCGGTCCCGCCGTAGCTTTTTGAGCCGGAATGTCCCAACTGGCAGAAACTTTCAAAAACAGTTCCCTGTTTTTCATAAGGAATACCGATGCCCGTATCCGCCACTGAAAACAGCAGAGAAATTTTATTTTCATTCTCTTTGTTCCATTCCGCGTGAAAAGGCTCCACCCTGACCGTAATTCCCCCTTTGTCCGTGAACTTGACCGCATTGCCCACCAGATTGATGATAATCTGACTGATGCGGACCGGATCGCCTCTCAAATAGAGATGCCCCTCAAAGCAGAAATGAAGTTTCAGCGAAAGCCCTTTTTTCTCGGCTTGAATGCTCAAGGTTTTCATAGCCGTCTGAAGCAGCTCTTTCAGTTCAAAATCAAGGGATTCCAACTCCAATTTTCCGGATTCTATTTTGGAGAGATCAAGAATGTCGTTGATAATCATCAGCAGATGATCGGCTGACAATTTGACCCGTCTCAGATATTCTAATTGGTCTCTGTTCAAATCGGTTTGTAGCACAAATTCGGTCAGACCGATAATGGCGTTCATGGGTGTGCGGATTTCGTGGCTCATGT
>DZCT01000193.1 GCA_022736535.1 Desulfatirhabdium butyrativorans
CTGATAACAGCCCGAATCCCGCATTATCAGGTAAAATTTCCCTGATAACAGCCGAAAACAGATATTATCAGGGAATATCTGCTCTGATAACAGCCCGAATCCCGCATTATCAGGGAAAAATTTCCCTGATAACAGCCCGAATCCCGCATTATCAGGTAAAATTTCCCTGATAACAGCCGAAAACAGATATTATCAGGGAATATCTGCTCTGATAACAGCCCGAATCCCGCATTATCAGGTAAAATTTCCCTGATAACAGCCGAAAACAGATATTATCAGGGAATATCTGCTCTGATAACAGCCCGAACCCCGCATTATCACTGAAAAATTTCCCTGATAACAGTTAGGCTAATTTTCTTAACGTATTGTTAACATTGTCGAAATCCGCCAAATTTTTCTCAGTGTGTCTGCAATTCATCCCAGAGCAGCAAAAAGTGTCCCTGATTCCTTATATATCCAGCGTGCTGACTTCAAGGGCATTGTTCTGAATAAATTCTCTTCTCGGCTCCACCACATCTCCCATGAGCAGCGTAAAAATGGCGTCCGCTTCCACAGCGTCCTCAACTTTGACTTTCAGCATGATGCGCTTTTCCGGGTTCATTGTCGTCTCCCACAACTGATCGGGATTCATCTCGCCGAGACCTTTGTATCGCTGAACCGAAATGCCTTTCTTGCCTTCTTCTATCATGTAAGAAATGAGCAGTTTTTTGTCGCTGACCGAAACGGGGCTTTCCGATTTGTCTTTGCTGAAAATCGAAAAAGGCGGGCAGTCAAACTCGGCAATCTTTTTTCCCAGAACCATCGCCTTCTGAAAATCCGGCGAATAAATCAGTCCTCTCCCGATTTTCACGGGTTTGATGTCTTTTCCAGCCGCCGACAGCTTTTCACTCCCACGCGGCGTGACCATGATTTCATAAACCCCGCGTTCCTCGTTCCATGACAGGTCGCTGACCCCGTAGCCTTTTTCCGAAAGCGCATTTTTCAAGCCGGTCATTTTGCCTTCATCCTGAAGAAAGCTTTTGTCTTCAACGCCTTCTTTTATCAGAAATTCCGAAATTTCCGGCGGAATCCAGCCTCTTTGCAGTTTGGCGACGGCGGAAATATATTCCGACAGATCGCCGAGGAATACATAAAGTTTCGCATCAGACAGGGCGACATCGTTTTTGGCATTTTTAACCAGACGCTGTTCGCAGATTCGCTTGAGGATGTAGTCATTAAATTCCGTCTCATCTTTGAGATAAACTTCGCTTTTGCCTTTTCCTACCCTGAAAAGCGGGGGTTGAGCAATATAGAGATAGCCCCTCTCAATAATATCGGGCATCTGGCGATAGAAAAAAGTCAGCAGCAGGGTGCGGATATGCGAACCGTCCACGTCCGCGTCAACCATAATCGAGACCTTATGATACCGTATTTTTTCAATATCGTATTCTTCTTCCCCCACGCCCGTTCCCAGCGCGGTGATGATATTTTTGATTTCCTCGCTACGGAGAATTTTGTCAAAACGGGCTTTTTCCACATTCAGGATTTTGCCTCTGAGCGGAAGAATTGCCTGAAAACGCCGGTCTCTGCCCTGTTTCGCGCTGTTATGCACAAAGACGCCGGAAGCCAGGGCAAAATTATGCGTATTCGGCACTTCAAGATCATAGACATCCATGCGTTCTTTCAGCCATTCGACTGAAGTAATACGGTGATTGTATTTGACAACTCCCTCAACTAGTTGAGATTGAGATTCTGATGTCTCATGAACTTGAGATAATTTACGATAAAAAGGCATGAGCGAATCATTACTCGTCAAGTCAGCGGCCGCTTTATAACTGCCGTCTCTCAGCATGAACGGATGATCCGGAGTACAAATGAGTTCTTCCCCGTTATCCAGCGTAACTCTGATGACCTGAGCATTTGCCTTTGTTTTTCGCACATTAATGATATGTTCTATGCCGATCTGACCGTCACGGCGAATCGTATAACAGAAATGCTGCTTGCCTGCCTCCTGTTCGGCTATAATTTTGTTGAAATTCAAATCACGTCCGTCAGCACATGCAATTTTCGTGCCAATAGCCCAACATCCACCGGCGCTGTCGCCTTCCACAAGGAAAAGCTCTCGTTCCGCGGGTTCTGAAACCTGACAATCCGCAAGCTTGCCCGGCAGCGTGGAATCCATCAGCGCGCCTTTGCTTCTGGCAATGTCTCTTGCCCGCTTTGCCGCATCCCTTGCCCTTGCCGCATCTACGGATTTTGAGATAATTTTCTTGGCAACAGCCGGATTTTCTTCAAAAAATGCGCTTAATTTCTCATTGACAAGCGACTCGACCAGCCCTTTGACTTCACTGTTTCCCAGCTTGGTTTTGGTCTGTCCCTCAAACTGAGGCGATTTGATCCTTATACTGATAATGGCTGTGAGACCTTCCCGCACATCTTCGCCGCTGATTTTTGCCTTGAAATTCTTCGGCAGCGCGCCGTTGGTCGCATATTGATTAATGGTCCGGGTCAGCGCGGCTTTGAAACCGATGAGATGAAATCCGCCTTCCACGGTGTTGATATTGTTGGCAAAAGAAAATATCTTTTCCGTAAAACTTTCGTTATACTGAATCGCGACTTCGATCTGCGTGTCGTTTTTCTCGCCCTCAATGAAAATCGGCTTGTGCAGCGGCGCGGTATGCTTGTTGAGATATTCGACAAACTCGGTGATGCCGCCCTCATATAAAAATTCGGTTTTTTCATCCGAGCGTTCATCTTCAAGCGTAATTCTCACACCTTTGTTGAGAAAAGCCAGTTCCCTAAGCCTGCGGCTGAGAATTTCAAAAGAAAAATTGTCCGAATGCAGAATTTCCGTGTCGGGTTTAAAACGGATTTTGGTGCCCTGCTTGTCCGTAATGCCGACAACTTTCAACTCACAGGTTTTTTTGCCTTTTTCGTAGGTCTGAAAATAAATGTTTCCGCCGGAATAAACCTCCACTTCCAAAAATGATGAAAGCGCATTGACGACGGAAACGCCCACGCCGTGAAGACCGCCGGAGACTTTGTAGGAGTCATTGTCGAATTTTCCGCCCGCGTGAAGCTTGGTCATAACGACTTCAAGGGCAGGCACATTTTCTTTTTTGTGCATACCGACAGGAATGCCCCGTCCGTTATCCTCGACAGTGACGGTGTTATCCGTGTGAATGATGACATGAATCAGGTTGCAACAGCCTGCCATTGCCTCATCAATGCTGTTGTCAACCACTTCATAGACCAGATGGTGAAGCCCTTCCACGTCAATGTTGCCGATATACATGGAAGGTCTTTTGCGTACCGCCTCAAGCCCTTCCAGAACCTGAATGCTGTCCGCGCTGTAAGTCTTATTGTTGTCGCTCATATTTTTTATTTTTCAGCCCTGTATTCCACTTAACTCATGGACTTTTTTACACTCGTAATGTTCTGCAAACTTATTGAATTAACAAGCCGATCCGTCAAACTTCTGTCCTCTTTCTCAAATCCCTTCTCCATCTGAGGAATGATGATGCTGAGAATAGATGAATCTATCTTTTTCAGATTATCCAAAGTTGTTATAGCCGATTCTAACAGCCTGTCTTCATCTATATCTCCTTTTTCCCGCAGCTCGGGATACGGACAAAAGTCTTCAACTGCCCAAAACAGAGGATTCAAGATTTCATAGATTTCCTCACTGCGAGACTCATCATATTTAAATAACTGTAAATACTTTTTTTCAAATTGAGCAGGCGTTATTTTTTTCTCAACAAATGAAGTAATCAAATCTATATAAACGGGCAATGAAGCGTTCATTTTAAATTTCCAGTAGTAATGATATATCGTTCTTGTTCGGCAGATAATCGCCATCCGGATAAGAATTCATTATCTTTGCATATTGCATTTATTTTGCTTACTCGGTTATAATAGTGTTTGACAGGCATATTTCTGTATGTCCCCTCTATGACTATCGTATCTTTATGAACCAGATGATTTAATATTGCTTTTTTAAACAGTTCTCTGTTAATAAGGTTGTTATTTCCTGTAATTCCAAAGTCGCCTGCATGTTTATCAAATTTTTTCTGCAATTGTTTCGGACTCTGCGTACACTTCCAAATCAACAGCCGCAAACGATTTTTAATTATTTTGCATAGTGACATTCTAAAAAAAATAAGTTTATCTGAACATAGACTGTAAACGGTAAGTTGTCTGAGGAAACAAGATTTGACAACTTTTGAAAAGTTGTCAAATCTTATTTCGATTTAAGACCTTATCATATCCGCATGGGCATAATCACGCCTAAATAGGATTTGTCATTCTCGCCTTCGATCAGACAGGGTCTTCTCTCGTCAACAATATGCAGCAGCACGTTATCATCTTCAATGACGCCCAGCATCTCAATGAAATATTTGGGATTGAAGGCAACTTTAATCTCCTCCGCCGCAAATTCCACGGGCATTTCTTCTTTGGATTCCCCGATGTCGGGATTGGCGGCTGTCACCGTCAGCTTGCTGTCTGAGAAATTGAAGATAACGCCTTTGTAATTTTCCGAAGACAGGATAGACATCCGTTTGAGCATCATCAGAAAAGGATGTCTGTCAATTTTGACGGCGCAGCCGTCGCCTTTGGCGATAATGTCGTTATATCTCGGAAAATCCCCTTCCAACAGCCGGATAATAATCGTTTCAGGGTCTTTTTTGATGATAAAATGATTGTCCTTGAGTCCCACCTGAACTGTGCCGTTTCCGCCGAGAAATTTGGAAACCTCATTCAAGCCTTTTTTCGGGATCAGAATGCCGGGTCCTTCAGGCACTTTGGCGTCGTTTTCATAAACATAATCTGCGGTTGCAAGTCGGGATCCGTCAGTGGAAACCATTCTGACTGTCTTTTTGTCCTCTGTCAGAATCCGCTCAAAATAAATGCCGTTGATATGCGAGCGTTTGTCATCTGCCGCGCCTGAGATAATCACGGTTTTTTCAATCATTTTCTTCAGCGGCGCCGAGTCAATTTCAAAAAACTCGACATCTTCGATATGGGGCGTATCCGGAAAATCCTCCGGGTCCATTCCCACAATGTGATATTCGATGCTCTGGTTGCCGATTTTAATCCAGCGGTTTTCAACCTCGTTTATGCGGATGTCGTCTGTGGGAAAATCTCTTACAATTTCATAGAGTTTTTTGGCATTGATGGCAATCTGCCCTTCAGATTCCACTGTCGCCGGATACGTGCCTTCAAAGCCGGTCTCCAGATCGGTTGCAATCATCGTGATGCCGGATTCGGCAGTTTTTATTAAAATTGCCTCGGTAATGGCAAGGTTGGTGCGCCTGCCGGTCAGTCCCTGAAC
Organism: Desulfatirhabdium butyrativorans; assembly: GCA_022736535.1. Classification (GTDB taxonomy): domain Bacteria; phylum Desulfobacterota; class Desulfobacteria; order Desulfobacterales; family JAIFKL01; genus JAIFKL01. The sequence continues at coordinate 5,312 of DZCT01000193.1, forward strand.
TTTTGACAATATATTGCGAATATCGCTTTTGTTGATTGTAAATTCCATTATGTTTTCCTATTTCAGCACGTAGAGACGCACGGCCGTGCGTCTCTACTGTTTTTGTGTTCCCAATTATGCCTGAATCCAATTTTTCAGACGCGGAACTGTGATACTGTTCCATTCATCGGAAATCCGGATTCGTATAAAATATCTGTAAATATTATCCATCAGATTGAAAACTTTCTCATAGAGATATATTTTTTCCAACACCGCCGCTTCGTTATCGCTTTCCGCTTCCACCGGAGCGGTTTCAGGCGGCTTGAGGTTTCCGATATTGAAACTTTCCCCTTTTATGCTGAATCGCCACTCATATCCGCCGGATTTGTAAACAAGATTCATCTCCGTCACCGCCGCCCCTTTTTTCAGGGCGAGCATTCCTTCTTCCAATCCAGCGTCGTCTCCTTTGATGGTGAGGATTTCCACGCTTTCATTCAGCCTGTTTTCAAGCACCATGCGGTTGCCGATTTCAAGGGAGGTCAGGTTTTCATCTGTCTGTCTCAGCTTTTCCTGATCCTTTTCAATCAGAAACCATAACCATGTCAGAAATTCATGTCCCAGAAATTTATATCGCTCATAAGAAACGGAAACATCCAGCATCGCTTACTCCTATATGTAAAGCGGCCATGGCTTAAATCAGATAAACCCGCTTTACTGTTATCCGGCATCATTTACTTACTCCGTCAGTATTGTCGGGGAAAGTGCGGATAAAGTCTCCCGCTCTCTGTCAGAAAGTCCGGAAACCATATCCGCCGCCGTATAAGGAAACAGCCGGATAAGCGTCAGTCCGAAGGATTTTGCAAACAGCGTTTCCAATTCTTCATTTGCCGCTTTCTGATTGGAAAAAAAACACAGGGAAGCATTTTCATAACGCCATACCAGATCATAAATGCTCGGCGTTGCAGGCACACGCAGACTCAGATCACGGATGATCTGTTCTTTGATTGCCTGCTTTTCATTTCGTGACAGCCGCTCCCGCCCGGTTTCGGCAAGGCGTTTTTCGGTCTCACGGGTATAAAGCTTTTTTACAACTTTTGACGGTATCTGTTTTTTATCAATTCTCAGGGAAAAAATCAAATATTCTCCGACAGCAAAGGAAGAGCCTTCAAAATCGGGTTTGAAAGGATTTTCATAAGATGTCCATCCGGCTGTTTTTTCGGAAACATCGTTATCTATTTCCGTCAGGGTATTTTTTCCGAGTCCGTCTGCAATTGCTTCCAAAACAGGTTCTTGCATTCTGCCGACGACGTGATAGCGTGTTGCAGATACAGAAGCTGATGACAGTCCCATAAGATGCTCCGAGTTATAAAAAATTAGAATTTTCCTGTCTGCAAAGTTTCTCAGGCAGTTCCGCAAATATTTATCCTTAAAATATATCATTTGTCAAAACAGTAATCAAGGATAAAGCTGTAAAAACGTCTGCATCAGTGTCTGTTTCTCGCAAAGGGCGCAAAGGGCGCAGAGAAAAGAGACCCTTCGCTACGCTCAGGGTGACAGAGGCGGGGAGCGGCGCTCAGGGTGACGGGGCGAACTGTCATTCTGAGCGGAGCGAAGAATCTCTTTTTTTACAACACTGCTTTTATTTCTTTGCGTTCTTAGCGTTCTTAGCGAGAAACCTTTTATTTATTTCTCGCAAAGGGCGCAAAGGGCGCAGAGAAAAGAGACCCTTCGCTTCGCTCAGGGTGACAGGGGTGGGGAAGCGGCGCTCAGGGTGACAGGGGGTGGGGAAGCGGCGCTCAGGGTGACAGGGGTGGGGAAGCGGCGCTCAGGGTGACAGGGCGAACTGTCATTCTGAGCGGAGCGAAGAATCTCTTTTTTTACAACACTGCTTTTTTATCTTAGCGCTCTTTGCGAGAAACCGTTTTTACAATCCCTGTGAGTTCAATATTTTTTCCAAAATAATCTTTGTTATCATATAAGTAGGACGCACGCCTTCTTTTCCCATGCTGCCCGAAGCCAGCGTCTGTCCGCTGATGAGCGGATTGTCAGAGGCATAATAGGCGTAGCGCACTTTCACGTCGCCGGAAATGTGTCCCCGAATCATAGCGGCATTGATTGCCCGCTGATAATGTCCGCCCTCCATTTCCAATCCCACGGCTTTCCATGAGGTTTTCTGAAATTTCTCAAGCACATCCCTGTTCTGAAGCGAGGTTCCCAGCACCGTGACAATCACGCCGGTATAAACCGTTACGGAATCGTCAAAATCCGTTTCTTTCAGATCATTATAAACAATGTAATTGTGGGGCGTGCCTTCCAGAACATGGGCAGTGGCAAGCATGATGTCCCCTTTTTTGCCGGGCAGAATGCCTGCTTTTCCCATAATTGATATGGATTTAACGGGAAATTTTATCGCTGCATCTGAATGGCGGAAGGGCGACAAAAGCTCATCCATGGCTTCAAAAGCCTGTGTTCCGAAAGCATAATCCATGACGAGAATCACCGGCTTTTCCGATTCCGCATCCGGGAGATTTGCATGAAAATCAGGATGCAGCATGACATTTCCCAGCAAAGCCGTGTCAATCAACTGGCAGTCAATATGCGTTCCGGATGCGTCCGGAATTTCATGAAAGCCGTGTTCCCGCGCATAAGTTTTCACCCTGTCTTCCCTGTCTCTGAGCAGATGAAAAAGATTGTAAATATCCCCGTATGCCGAGTTTTGAGCCTCTGAATTGACAGCCGAATATCCGTAAACACTGTTGACCACACTGTGAAGATTTGCACTGATGATATGAAGGGGCCGGTTCTGCAATCCGAGAGCGACAAGTTTTTCCTTTATCGTGTTTGCCCATTTTCGTGAATATGTATGATGCCCGATCATTTCCTTCAGGGAAGGGGTGAAATAGACCAGCAGTTCATTCTCTTTTGCTGCAAGTTCCTCATCTGCGCGTTTTCCGAGACTGTAAACAATTCGGAACAGTCCCCGATTGCTGTTAAATTCCTGCCTGTTTTTTTCCAGATAGTTATAAGTGTCTTTAGTTTCATGGTAAGTTCTGCCTAATATGATGCTCAGATTCCATATCGCCTGATCTAATTCGCTTCCCTGGGGTTCATGACCCTTTTGCACAATTTTTTCAAGTTCAAGCCATTCTTTAGTGACATGTCCCCCTTCGCTTTTCATCTGATTTCTGATCTTTTCCGCCTCGATATTGAGAAAGGTGATGTGTGTCAGAATATCGTAAATCTCGCTCAGTCCCCTTGAGATGACAAAGCAGATTTCTTTTTCATTCACAATGTACGAGGTTCTTCTCCGTTTCAGCGGCTCGATTTTTTCAAAGGAAGTGTCGTCCAGATTTTCCTGAGCGGTCAGGATGATTCGGGTACAGCTTTCAATTCCTTTCGGAAGCCTGTCTATGACGTATTCCAGTCCTTTGAGTTCGATGATTCTCGGATCATTCATGGTGCCGTAAATTTCAGGGCTGAACATTTTCAAGGCTTCCGTAAGCGTCTGACCGGACCTGCCGGAAGGCTTGTAATAACCGCGCAACGCAAGGGCGTCCGCGGTGGTTTTAAAGATTCTGATGGCGATTCTTGCCCGCTGGGATTTGCTTAATTCTTCCATATTCAATATCCTCCTCATTCACCGGCTTCGCCGTGTTCCGGAGTGCGAAAATAAGCGAAGCGTTTTTCGCAAGGCATTCAATATGTTTATCATTCATCAAGCTTCGCCGTGTTCCGGAGTGTGTTCCGGAGTGCGAAAATAAGCGAAGCGTTTTTCGCAAGGCATTCAATATGTTTATCATTCATCAAGCTTCGCCGTGTTCCGGAGTGTGTTCCGGAGTGCGAAAATAAGCGAAGCGTTTTTCGCAACATGCGGAAAAAACGCTTCGCCTGCTGAGGTTGCTGCAACTGCTGAATATTTAAAAAACTCGTGAAAGATTCATCTGTATCTGTTGTATT
>DZCT01000654.1 GCA_022736535.1 Desulfatirhabdium butyrativorans
CGCCGGCATCCGAATCCGAATTTCTCTCTTTTGAAAAACTCGGAGACATTTCTTTCACAGACAATGCCACAGCAGATGTCAGCGCAGATCAGGCAGGAGAAATTTATATCCGGGGAGGAAATTTTCTCCTCAGCGGGTCAGATTCTCCGCTTTTTAATTCTTCGGTTTGCAGCGTTACCGGTGAGTCAGACGGAGGAATAATTGACATTCGTATGCGTGAAGCCATCCGACTCACAGAATACGGGAGTATTTTTACACGGACAACAGGAGACGGAAATTCCGGGAATATCTCTCTGTTTGCAGATTCGCTGTACTTGGATACCGGGCGGATTCTTACCGAAAGCGGATGGACTGATGACAACGGCCTGATATTATTCATCGGAAAAGGAAACAGCGGCGATATTTCTTTCAATATCAGAGAAATGAGAATACGGGGCGGAGTGATTTCCACGAATACGCTGGATACCGGAAATGCCGGGAATATCTCAATTTCAGCAGATTTGCTGCAAATCGGCGAACAGGGAAAAATCGTTGCCGACAACGGCAATGTCTATGTCGGCGAAGGCGGAACGGCGACGTCGGGAACAGTGGTCGGCGGAAAAGGGAACAGCGGAAATATTACGCTGGATTTGAACCGTCTGGAAATGGACAGGGCTTCAATCTCCTCAAACACGGTGGGCGCGGGCGCGGGCGGAACTGTTTCCGTTACCGCACGGGATGCCGTTAATATAGACGGTTCGGGAGAAAAAGAAGACCCGAAACTTTGCGATGACTGCTATTACGGAATCGGCTGTGCATCTGAAGGATCGGGCAAGGGCGGACACATCAATATTACTACGGGAGAACTGAATCTCTCAAAAGACGGCATGATCAGCGGTCAGGCGCACTGTAGCGGCGTAGGCGGAAACGTCAGTCTGGAGGTGAAACGTCTGAATGTCTCAGCCGGCGGAGCCGTAACCGCCAGCTCGTGGGGAAGCGGGGACTCCGGCGATATTTCGATAAACGCTGAAGAATCCGTGAATATCTCAGGAGTCGGTAAGAGAATTGAGAAAAGCTGCGTCTATACAGCCACGCACAGCAGCGGACATGGCGGTGATCTGAGTATTTCCACGCCGCTGCTGGTGCTTTCCGACAAAGCGAAAATTTACAGCGGCTGGGAGAAAGCCCCTGACCTTGATGAGACAGAAAGCAATCCGGTGATTTCGGCGGAAACCGTGAGCAAAGGCGATGCAGGAGATATTGACATCAATGTGAGCAATACATTTCTTGCCGACAATGCCTCTGTAACAACAAGCACGGAAGAATCCGACGGCGGAGATATTCGCATTAAGACATCTGCTTTACTGCACTTGAATAACAGCACTGTTGCCACTTCCGTAAAAGGCGGCGATGGGAACGGCGGCAATATCATCGTTGATTCGGACATAGCAGTGCTGAATCACTGTAAGATGAAAGCCGACGCCTACGACGGAGACGGCGGCAATATTCATATCACTGCGGATCAGTTCATCCGTTCTTCTGACAGTGCTGTAACCGCATCCTCACAACTGGGCATTGACGGCGATATTCTCATCGAGGCACCTGATGCGGACCTCAGCGGCAGCCTGACCGTGCTTCCCGAAAATCAGCCTGACGCAAGCCGGTGGGCGCAAACCCCGTGTACCGAGCGTTCCGGCGAGAACATCAGCCGCTTTTCGCAGACCGGACGCGACGCCGTACCCACGCCCTTTGACGACTGGCTGGCAAGTCCGGCAGCCTGTGCCTGTGCATCCGTGTCTTTTCCGGATTCGGAAGCTTTCTCACGCGTGCAGAGCCTGCGCTGTCTCTGTGAGTCATATCAGTCATTCGGACATCATCACAAGGCATTGTCCGCTTTTTCCGAGGCATTTCCTTTTTTTGAGAAAAACCCGGATCCGTGCCTCAGGGCTTTGTTTTTCGGCAGTCTCGGCGATCTTCATCTCTCGCTCGGAAATAAGAAAGACGCGGAAACTTA
>DZCT01000194.1 GCA_022736535.1 Desulfatirhabdium butyrativorans
CAGGGGGATCCGGGGTCTTCCCGTTTTTACCTCGCGCTGGAAGATGATCTGCTTCGGATATTCGGCGGAGAGCGCATCACGGGCATGATGGAAAAATTGGGCATGAACGACGGCGAGCCGATTGAACACAACTGGATCAGCAAAGCCATTGAAAATGCTCAGGCAAAAGTGGAGGCGCGCAACTTTGACATTCGGAAACAGTTGCTGGAATATGATGATGTGATGAATCAGCAGCGGGAAGTGATCTATCAACAGCGGCGTGAGGCTTTGTTCGGCGAGGATCTGAAAAGTTCCGTAGAAGATATGATCGCTGAAAAAGCTGAAGAAATTGCGGACACTTATGCAGATGAAACAGCGCCGGCAGAGGAATGGGACATAAAAGGGCTTCAGGATGCCGTATTCAAACAGTTTAATTTTCGTCTGAAAATTGACGATGATGCCTTGGAGGGATTGGACAGGGAGGGACTTGCACAGCGGATTGCAGATGAAGCTGCGGTTTTGTATCATAAAAAAGAAGCCGAACTCGGGCCGGAGCGTTTCCGGGAACTGGAACAATGGGTCATTCTTGACAGGGTTGACAGCCTGTGGAAAGATCATCTTCTGAGCATGGATCACCTGAAAGAAGGGATCGGGCTGCGGGGCTATGCCCAGCAAAATCCTCTGATTGTCTATAAAAAAGAAGGATTTGAGATGTTTCAGAGCATGATTGACCGGGTGAAAGAAGAAACGCTGAATTTTTTGTTCAGGGTGCAGTTTTCCGAATCTGCGCCTATTGAAAATAAGCGGCCCAAAGAGGAAGAACTGGTGTTTTCCGGCGGAGACGGCGCGCCCCGGAAAAAAGAGCCTGTGCGCCGGGTTGAGAAGAAAGTCGGAAGAAATGAGCTATGCCCCTGCGGCAGCGGCAAAAAGCACAAAAGATGCTGCGGCGCGTGAGCATGAATTTGCAACCGAGCGAAGTGTTATATCATTTCAAGCAAGGCATCTGTCATTTCGAGCGAAGCGAGAAATCTTGACTCCGGAGGCAAAGATTTCTCCCTTCGGTCGAAATGACAAGGCGGGTGCATACTGTCTATAAACGCACGCCGTTCGTCTCTGCCATTCGTGCTTTTCGTCTTTTTCGCGGTTCATGTTTGAAGATAAGAGGTAGATATGGGTCAACCCTACAGTCCTGACGCAGAAGAAGAAGTAACTTCGGGGGTTAAGGAAGATATTAAAGAACCCTCCATGTATAAAGTGCTGCTTCATAACGATGATTATACCACCATGGAATTTGTTGTGGAGGTGTTGATGTTTGTTTTTAACAAGTCCCCGGAAGAAGCAACAATGATCATGCTGAATGTGCATGAAAAAGGAATCGGCGTCTGCGGCGTTTACACTTATGAAGTGGCTGAAACAAAAGTTGATATGGTCCATACAGCGGCCCGGGAACACGGATTTCCCTTAAAATGCAGCATGGAGGAGGAATAAAATGATTAGCAAAGAATTAAGTGCAACGCTCGGATTTGCCGTCAGAGAAGCCAAAAAAAGACGCCATCCCCATGTCTGCATCGAACACATCCTGTTTGCCGTTCTGCATGACAGTGAAGGGATTGAAATCGTTGAAAACTGCGGTGGGAGCGTCGAGAATCTGAAAAACTCGCTTGAAAAATTTTTCAAAGAGCGCATGGAAAGCATTCCTCAAGGGCAGGAATATGTGTTTCAGCAGACAAACGGTTTTCAGAGAGTCATACAGCGGGCGGTCAATCATGCGCGTTCCGCGGAAAAATCGGAAGTGGATGTGGGAGATATTCTTGCCTCCATTTTTCAGGAACAGGACTGTCATGCCGCATATTTTATGAGTCTGGAAGGCATCACGCGCCTGGATGTTCTGAACTATCTTTCCCACGGGGTGCCGCGGGACTTTTACAGAGAGGACCCGGGAGAAGCAGGCAAAGGCGCTGCGCCTCAAGAACAGGCTCAGGAGCAGAAAAAGAAAAAAGTGAATCCGCTCAAGGTGTTTACTGTTGACCTTGTGGAAAGGGCTTCTCAGGGAAAATTGGACCCGCTCATCGGCAGGGAACTGGAGCTGGAACGCACGCTTCAGATTCTCTGCCGGAGACGCAAGAATAATCCGGTATTTGTGGGAGAGCCGGGCGTGGGAAAAACCGCGCTTGCCGAGGGTCTTGCGCTGAAAGTGCATTCGGGAAACGTGCCGGATCTGCTCAAAGATGTGCATATTTATTCCCTTGATCTCGGCGCGCTGCTGGCAGGCACGAAATTTCGGGGAGATTTTGAACAGCGTCTGAAAGCCGTGATCGCCGCGCTGAAAAAAATAAAAGACGCGATTCTGTTTATTGATGAGATTCATACGATTGTGGGCGCGGGCGCGACCAGCAGCGGTTCCATGGACGCATCCAATATCATGAAGCCGTTTCTTGCTTCCGGCGAACTGCGCTGCATCGGTTCGACCACTTATGAAGAATATAAAAATCATCTGGAAAAAGACCGGGCTTTGTCCCGCCGCTTTGAGAAAATTGAAGTGCCGGAGCCTTCGGTTTCGGAAACCGTCAAGATTCTCAAAGGCTTGAAATCCTGCTATGAAGAACATCACGGCATCGTTTATACAGAAACCGCGCTGAAAGCCGCAGCCGAGCTTTCGGCAAAATATATCAATGACCGGTACCTGCCGGACAAAGCCATTGATGTGATTGATGAAACCGGGGCATTTCTCCGGCTTTCCGGAGCGGGGGATCGAAAAAAAGTCCGTCCTTCGGATATTGAAAAGATTGTGGCAAAAATGGCAAAAATCCCCACGGTCAGCGTGTCGGTGTCGGACAAATCAAAATTGGGCGACTTGGAACAAAGTCTCAAAGGCGTGGTTTTCGGGCAGGATGAGGCAATAAAATCGCTTGTCACCGCGATCAAACGCTCCCGCGCCGGTCTCGGAACGCCGGGACATCCGGTGGGTTCGTTTCTGTTTACGGGTCCCACGGGTGTGGGAAAAACCGAAGTCGCCCGGCAGATTGCCATGAATCTGGGCGTACAGTTTCTGCGTTTTGACATGAGCGAATACATGGAAAAACATGCAGTTGCCCGGCTCATCGGCGCGCCCCCCGGATACATCGGTTTTGATCAGGGCGGACTTCTGACCGACGGCATCCGAAAACATCCGCATTCGGTAGTGCTGATGGATGAAATTGAAAAAGCCCATCCGGACCTGTTCAATATTCTGCTTCAGGTTCTGGATTACGCGACACTGACCGACAACAACGGGAAAAAAGCGGATTTCCGAAACGTGATTGTCATTATGACTTCCAATGCCGGGGCAAGAGAGATGAGCGCGAATAACATCGGTTTCGGTCAGTCCAAGTATGATACTGAAAGCAAAGGGAAAAAAGCAATCGAAGCGTTTTTCAGCCCGGAGTTCAGAAACCGTTTGGATGCGATTATCGCGTTCAATTCTCTGACGGTTGAGATCATGGAAAAGGTGGTGGACAAGTTCATCGCGGAGGTGAACGGACAGCTTGTCCCCAAAAAAGTGTCGCTTGCGCTTTCGGATGCCGCGCGCACATGGTTAGCGAAAAAAGGCTATGACTCACGTTACGGCGCAAGACCCCTTGCACGAGTCATACAGACAGAAATCAAAGACAGACTGTCAGATGAAATTCTGTTCGGACGCCTTGAAAAAGGCGGCAAAGTTTTTCTTGATCTGGAAAATGACGCGCTGATTTTCCGCTATGAGTAATTCGGCAAAGCGAAAAAAATTCAGCCGAAAAAAACCGGAGATAAAGATTTGGTAATGGCGCCGAACCGGGTGATGTTGACGTGTCATTCTGAGCGAAGCGAAGAATCTTATTTTTTATATGCTGATCCACTTCTGGTTTTTTACGGCATATTTTCTGCATAAGTGCCGTATTCCGTTTTCAGATATCTGTCTGTGTGCGTCTGTGTGTGTCTGCGGCAAAAAAAACAAAAGCGGATCAGTATAATACGCATGTAGAGACGCAAGATTTTGCGTCTCTGCCTCGCTTATATCAGTACAGCCCGAACCGGCGAAGCTTCCGCCCCTTTCATTTTTAAGGGAAGGCAGAACAGCGTGTATTTTCCCGGGGGAACCGCTTCAAGGTTGATGCCTTCCAATATAAAAATATTGCCGCCGAGAAGGATTTTGTGGGAAGTGCATTCAATATCGCCGTAGCGGTCAATTGCAACATAATCCAATCCGACAATGCCGATTTTCTTTTCCGCACAGCATTCAGCCGCTTCTTTCGATATATAGACATATTCTTTTGAAAATACACCGGATTTGCAGCGACCGCTTTCAGAATTATGTGTTTTGAACAGCAGCGCATCTCCCGGTTTGCTGTCAAGTTTTTCAAATTCACGGGGATGAATCATTTCTCTGTCTTTAATGCTGACAACATGAGCGGGCCTGATGAAATTCTGAACCGCAAACTGTTCGATACTTTTGGCACCGCTGAAGAAATGCGCGGGCGCGTCAATATGTGTGCCTGAATGCGCGCTCATCACAACTTTTGACAGATTATAAAAACCGCCGTTCTCAATTTTCATTATAACTTCTCTGGAATAGAGCGTATCTCCGGGACAGGCAAAAGATTCTTCTCCGAGCATGACGCTGATGTCGTACATCGTTCTGGCGTTTCCCATGTATTGATCTCCTTATTCTTTAAAAAACAATCAGTTAATCTTTATACTTTTTCTGTTGAATCCTGCAATGTTTTTTCCTGAAACTGTCATTATGTATACTGATCCGATTTTGGTTTTTTGCCGCAGACGCACACAGACGGACACAGACAGAACCTGAAAATGTTTTACTCTGTCTGTGTATGTCTGCGTGTGTCTGCGGCTGAAAATATCGGGCGAATCTGTCATCCGAAAACGGAATACGGCGCATATTCAAAAAATATGCCGATAAAAACCAAAATTGGACTACTATACAAATCCCCAAAATCAGGGTTCAGACTTTCCTGAAGCAACCATCTCCTGAAGCGGCTTTATCTGTGAAAGCAGATACCGAACCATCTGCGCCTGCTGATGCACATCTGAGGGAACTTTATCGGATACGGGAACAGGCAGGGGCGTCAGGCTGACGGTGCCGGCTGCCATTTTGAGAAGATTCAGTTCCGCAATGATGATCTGGGTCTGAATAAAAACATCAAACGGCTGCGGTTCATGATTTTCACTGACTTCAGGCACAGGAACCGTATCTAAATTCAGGCTCTTCCGCAACACATTAATATCCTGACGTATCAGCAGACATTCTTTGAAAACATCTGCGGACTTCACACCGGGAAGGCTTGTCGGCGCATCAATCCGGTATCTCTGTGCCGGATCAATGTGTTTCAGTATGGATTTTACATCTGAAACCGCCCGCGTCATTTCCTGAAAATTCTCGGAAGGCGTGATCTTTTCAACTCCGGCAAGCGCGCTGAGTTTAAGAAATACTTTCAGCGCGTTTTCAAATACATCTGTGGGTACCTTATCGGAAAAGCGTTCTTCGTTCTGAGGGAGCTCTGAAACGCCTAAACGGTTTGCAGTTCTGCGAATTTCGGCAAGCATGATGTCTGCCAGAATTTTTGTATCTTCGGGGATATATTCCGCAGGCGCGGCGACAATTTTCGGCATCGGACGAATCCCTTTTTTTCTCTCAAATCGGATCATCATGTCATTACATGCCGTTGCCAACTGGTAAACGTGCATGGGACGGAGACCTTTTTCTGCAATCTGATAATCTTCTGCTTTTTCAATGCCTTCGGCTTTCATCAGAACATCTGAGGAACGGTCTGCCAGGTCCATTGCGGCAAAAACATGGCTGGGTGTGATTTCAGACTGCTGCGCTTCCGATACCGCCTGTGATGTCAGAAACACAAGCATAAAGACAATCGCTGTTTTTTTAATCATAACATTTTCCTCCTGTGCGGGTCAGCGCGGCGGAGAGAGGGTTTGGGGTTCAAGGTCAGAAGCGGGAGGGAAAACCCCGGAACGCTTGTTGGGGTTCGTACCTCACCCCAACCTACTCCGAACCCCTCCCTTTCATATTTCCGTGCCGACAATGGTAATATTGTCCGAACCGCCGGCTTCAATCGCCGCTTCCAGCAGGCTTTCAAATTTTTGCTGCAAGGTCTGTTTTGCCTGTAAAAGCGAAATAACTGCCTCCGGCGGAATCTCACCGTGTTCAAGGGCTGAATCCAAAAGTTTTTCAAATTTCTGTTCCCAGCTTTTTTCCATTTTCAGAATTGAAATCATGGTCTCAGACGAAATTTCATCATGGAGTCCGTCTGAACAGAGAAACACAATATCTCCGGGTTTGACGCTGAAATGTCCGGATTCCGGTTTGCAGGATTTGCAGCCCACGCATTGCAACAGCATATATTTCATGGGATGTTTCCGGGCTTCTTCCTCCGTAAGTCTGTTTTTCTGAAGAAGGATGCCGGGAATGGTATGATCTTTTGTCATACGGAACAGTTCGCCGTCCCGGAAAAGGTATATTCTGCTGTCGCCCACATGCGCCCAGTAAACATCATGCTGTCTGATGCTTGCCATACTCAGCGTGGTGCCCATCCCGCGCAGTTCCGAACGGTTTTCAACAATTTCGGAAATTTTGGAATGGCAGGTCAGAATCAGGTCAAAAAGGTGAGATTCGATATTTTCCGAATCGTGATGATAATTTTTCAGCGTGTCAACGGCTATCCGGGATGCCAGTTCTCCGCATTTCTGACCGCCCATGCCGTCGGCTACCGCAAGAAAACAGGACTCGTCATTTATTTCTTTTATCAGGAAATGATCTTCGTTGTTTTTCCGTTTGCACCCGGGATGGGTGATGGAAAAAGTTTCCATAAAAACTCCGAGTTATCAGATATATGCGAATTGGAAACGGAGAATGAAAAATTGCAAAGCGATTTAAACTTCCGATTCAACTGTATGCCATTTAATCATTTATTTGGTATATTGGCAACTGCTTTGAAAGAAAATCTTTTCATGTATGAGCAGATATTCGGCGTCAGCGCAGGCTGTCCCCGCGCCTTTGTGTTTTTTCTGTTTCTTTTGTTTCCGAACGTAAAAAACGATGCTTATTATATTTTCAATAAATGACTGACGGAGCGATAGAAAATGAAGCATATTAAGCCTTGACGATATTGTACATTCCTGTAATATGGCAAATGTGAATGGCGATACCCTTGAAATTTGCGAAAAACTTTTATCCTGTTTGTTCGGAAACGAACAGAAACAAAAAAATCTTCATCGGGAGCGGAAAGAAATGAGACCTTATTTTGAAAGAATGCCGGATTTCGGAAAGGAACTGAGCGAAGGGCAGATCAAAAGCAGCGAACAGAATGTCACGCAGATCAAAGATGTGGAAGCGGACATAAGGGATGAATATGAAAAAATCAAAAAAGTGGGAATGCCCGAAGAAAAGATCAATGCAAGGGGTGAACTGACCTTCTGGCAGCGGCTGGAATATCTGATTGATCCGGGAACCTGGTGCCCCCTGCACACCTTTTTCAATCCCACGGACAATGAAATCGGAACCACCAATGTTTTTGACGGGCTTGCAAAAATTTCAGGGAAATGGGCGGTGGTGATCGGCTTTGACAACAAGTATGTTGCCGGCGCATGGATTCCGGGGCAGTCCGAAAACATCCTGAAGGTGACGGATATTGCAAAACGTCTGAATATTCCCCTGGTCTGGTTAGTCCATTGCAGCGGTGTGAAATTAGACGAGCAGGAAAAGTTTTACGCGGGGCGCCGGGGCGGCGGCACAACCTTTTTCAGACATGCGGAGTTAGAGACGCTCGGCATTCCGATTCTTGCCGGCATTTACGGCACCAACCCTGCGGGCGGCGGCTATCAGGGCATCAGTCCCACCGTTCTTTTTGCCCATAAAAACTGCAATATCGCCGTGGGCGGCGGCGGCATTCTCAGCGGCATGTCGCCCAAAGGCTCTTTTGATCTACAGGGCGCGGAGCAACTGATTGTAGCGGCAAAGCAGTACAAAGCCGAACCCCCGGGTTCTGTAAAAATTCACTATGATGAAACCGGCTTTTTCCGTTATGTCTATGACACGGAAGAAGGCGTTTTGGACGGGCTGAAAGATTACATGAAAGACATGCCCGCGTATAATCCCAAATTTTTCCGTGTCGCGGATCCCAGGCCCCCGAAACTCTCAGCAGATGATCTTTACCGGCTGATTCCTTTCAATCAGAAGCAGATGTACAGCTTTGACGAAGTGCTGGCGCGGCTGGTTGACAGCAGCGAACATCTGGAATTCCGTCCGGATTACGGTCCTGAAATTTATACGGGGCTGTGCAAAGTGGACGGCTATCTGGTGGGCTGTATCGGAAACCGGCAGGGCTGGCTCGGAGAAAATTATCCCGAATATGCGGATTATCACGGCATCGGCGGAAAACTCTACCGTCAGGGACTGATCAAAATGAACGAATTTGTCACGCTCTGCGGAAGAGACAGAGTGCCGATTATCTGGTTTCAGGACACCAGCGGCATTGACGTGGGCGATATTGCCGAAAAAGCAGAGCTTTTGGGTCTGGGACAGTCCCTGAACTATTCGATTCAGCAGACAGATGTTCCCATGATGCTGTTTGTTCTGCGGAAAGGAACTGCCGCGGCGCATTATGTCATGGGCGGTCCCACTGCAAACCGGCACAATGCTTTCACGCTGGGGATTCCGACCACCGAAATCTACGTCATGCACGGTGAAACGGCTGCGGCTGCGACCTATTCCCGCAGGCTTGTGAAGGACAAAAAAGACGGAAAACCGCTGGAGCCGATCATTGACAAGATGAACGAAATGGTGAAACAGTATTACGACAATTCAAGGCCCCTTTACTGTGCAAAACACGGGCTTGTGGATGAAGTGGTTTCACTGACGGACATGCGGAAGTATATGGCGGCATTTGCGGGTTCGGTTTATCAGAATCCCAAATCCATCTGCCCCCAGCATCACATGCTGATTCCGAGAATGATCAGGGGATAATCGCTGCACGCCGGCGACCGACCCATCATTTATGTAGGGTGGGCAGGCAGCTTGCTGCCCACCTTACTTGAGCTACAGAGGCGGGAAACATCGGTGTAATACCAATTCGCTATCAAAAATTAATTAATCCAGTGAAATGCTGTAAGAGA
>DZCT01000655.1 GCA_022736535.1 Desulfatirhabdium butyrativorans
ACAAAAAAATACAAGAAAAAAAACAAAACCCCCCGGATGGGGGATGGAAAATAATTTATCAACTGGTAAAAGATTTCCATGAAGCATGGTCAAATAACAAAAAAGGAAGGTTAAAAAGATGGAAGCCGGTATTTTTGAAACCCATTATCGAGATTATTGCCGTCAAATTGCCGAACTTGATTTTTCATCCATAAAAGACACGCTTGGGATAGAATTAAGGGGCGGTAAAGCCATTATTCCATTTTTCGGGGAGGACTATATCGTTTCCGATACAGGGATTGCAAATGAGTCCGGTAACCGGCCCGATTACATGGTTTGCGTGATACTCTCCAAATACCTGCTGCTATGTCCCGGCGCTCCCGTTGTGGACAAAGAGTGGTCGGCACTCAAGGATTTTCATAAACTGTCCCAGTTTACAAATCTTAATTTTTTTACCAGTGACACGGAAGGACCCATTGTCAAAAAATTTACAGGCCGGATCAGCGCATTATCGGAGGCATCCCGGAAATTGGGCGGCAAGCCTTGCAAATTGGGCGTATCCTGTGATTTTGCCATGGAATTCAGGGTACTGCCGAAAATAGAGGTACTGCTGATTTTTAATGACCGCGATGATGAATTTCCCGCTACATGCTCTGTGCTGTTTCAAAAACAGGCCGAGAACTATCTTGATCCTGAATCGCTTATTATGATCGGTATGGCCTTCAGGCAGCGATTGCAAAAACTGTCTGTTTGAAAGAAAACGCCTGAGATTACCAAGGAGGACAACATGACGGATGTATATGAAAGACTGGCAAAACACCTTGACAACCTGCCGGCGGGTTTCCCGGCCACGGATTCAGGGGTTGAACTCAGGATATTGAAACAGTTGTTTACACCGGAAGAAGCAGAAGCCGCAACAGCCCTTACGCTGTTTCCCGAACCCGCGGACGGTGTTGCAAAAAAACTCGGTAAAAATGAATGCGATGTTGAACCGCTTTTGTTCAGCATGTCAAGAAAAGGGCTCATCGGCCGTTCCGGCAAAGAGCAGTATCATTACATGGCAGCCAATTTTATCATGGGGATATGGGAGTATCATGTCAATTCGCTTGATGAGAGGCTGATTCGTGATGTGAATGAATATATTCCGCAGATCTGGGAAAAGAGCTGGGCAAAACAAAAAACCCAGCAAAAGAGGGTGATTCCCGTATCAAAAAGCATTCCCGTTGAAATGAACATCATGCCCTATGAAAAGGCGGAAACGATTATCAAAAAACAGTCCAAAATTGTGGTTGTTCCGTGTATCTGCAGAAAAGAGCATGCCATGGCCGGCCACGGCTGTGGCAAACCCCTGGAAGTATGCCTGATGCTGGGGGCAAATGCAGTTTTTTATGAAGAAAACAATATCGGGCGATCCATCACCCAAGAAGAGGCCCTGGAGATTTTGAACAAAGCCGGTGAGGCCGGTCTTGTGCTTCAGCCGTCAAATTCTCAAAAACCCTTTGTTATCTGTATGTGCTGCGGATGCTGCTGCTTTGTACTGAAAAACCTCAACAAAATGGATGCGCCTGCCAAAATTGCATGCACCAATTATTATGTTACTGTCGGCAAAAATGACTGCACCGGCTGCGGCGATTGTGAAGACATCTGCCAGATGGGTGCCATAACCGTGGGAGACGGATCAGCAGGCGTTAATTTGGATAGATGTATCGGATGCGGTCTCTGCGTCACAAGGTGCGAATTTCATGCCATCAGACTTGTTGAAAAAGAAGAGTCCAAAAAATATACCATTCCCGGCAATGCGGTTGAACAATATATGAAGATAGCCCGGGAAAGGGGTTTATAAATCCCGGCTTCAAATCCTGGATGCTTCAGGTAAAGATCCGGGATATGGCCGCAATCCGCCTATCACATAAACTGGGAGATGCAGAAGATGTGGAAAAAGGAGAGGCGCGTCATGTTGATCTGATTGAGGCGGCAGAAATTTTAAAAAA
>DZCT01000656.1 GCA_022736535.1 Desulfatirhabdium butyrativorans
ACCGTAATCATCTGAACCGCAAGCGAGGGAAAAATTCCCGCGTCTGCCAAAGGTCTGGAAAGCCTCTCGCCTTCTTTGACCCTTTCGTGAATGCCGTGCATGGCGCCGGCAATCACCTTGTTTGTGATGATATTTCTGACCAAATCAAGCGCCTGTAAAATAGGAACGCCGCTTTTAATCAATGTTCCGAGCGTTCTTGCAAAGCGGGCAACTTCTATTTTTCTCACCAAATCACCGATGAGGGGCATTTTCATTTTATAAGTATCCATCATCAAACGGCCTGTCGGCGTTCCCGCATACTGCCGGACAAGAAAAGCCCCAAGCCCCGCTCCCGCAAGCATCATCCACCAGTATAACCTTAAAACTTCACTGAATTCAAGTAAAAAACGAGTGGACGCGGGAATCGCCTGCCCCATATCGGCGAAAATGACAGAAAATTTCGGAATAACAAAGGTCATCAGAATAATAATCGAAACGCCGCCCACAAACACGAGAAAAACAGGATAAATCAGGGCTGATTTGATATAATCCTTTAAATCCTGTGAACTTTCCAGAAAAATGCCCAGCCGTTCCAGAACCGCCTCCAAAACGCCCCCGGCTTCTCCTGCCCGTACCATATTCACATAAAAATTTGAAAACAAATTCGGATATTTTGCCATTGCATCAGACAGATAAGTTCCGCTTTCCACAGATTTCAGAATTTCCCGTATCACATCCTGAAATTTGATATTTTCGCTCACAGTGATAAGCATGGACAAGGCTTTGTCCACCGGAAGCCCGGCTTTCAGCAGCGCCGAAAGGTCCTGGGTGAACAGCATCACATCTTTGGCGGAAATTCTTTTGAAAATGGAAAGAATATTTACATTAACATCAAGATTTCCTGTGTTTTTGCCGCTTTCGCTGATTCTGATGGGAATATAGCCCATATCCTGAAGCCGGACTGCCACGCCTTTTTCATCCGAAGCTTCAAGGCTTCCCTTAACGATTTTACCGAAAGTGTCTGTCGCTTTATAAGAATAAACAGGCATATCACATCAGCCCTGATTCATTATGTATTTGTGTTAAAATTTGTGAACAATTCGTATTCATTTGCGGCTGAAAAAGATGCGGTGTTTTTTTGCCACGAATGGACACAAATTGTTCCGAATAAAAGCACACGAATTTTTTTGCTTTTTGATCTTGTTTCCGCACTCTGCGTGGGAATGCAGCCCGGGCCATCCGAATCCGCCCAAAGATTCCGGGCATGTCCTCATGCAGAACGTGGGAACAAGGACTTGACAGCCCTGCCCTCTCTGTTAAACAGATAATATATTCCCAAAAATGCTGAATGGCAACGACAGATCGCAAAAGTCCCTTGTCTTATGATGATTTTAATGATACACAGAACTTTTTTACTGAAAATATCCAATGCAATAACTATTTAAGGCAGGTTGAACATCATGCAGGAAATACGTTTTCACGGTCGCGGGGGACAAGGCACGGTGGTTGCCTCTGTCATATTGGCAAAGGCTTTTTTCAAGGCAGGGTATTATGTTCAGACCTTTCCGGTTTTCGGCGTGGAGCGGCGGGGCGCGCCGGTGGAGGCTTATCTGAGATTGGATGATAAAAAAATCCTGATCCGAAGCAATGTTTATACGCCTGACTATATGGTGGTGCAGGATGCAAAACTTTTGCAGAATGCGGATCTGACCAAAGGTCTCAAACCCGGCGGGCTGATGCTGCTCAACATGGCGGCTGTTCCTGAAAATAAAACAGCTTTCAGCGGTTTTCAGCTTGCTGTTGTGGATGCCACCCAAATTGCGCTTCAGCACCGGCTGGGGACGCGCACGCATCCCATGATTAACACAGCGATGATCGGCGCGTTTGCCCGCATCATGGGAACGCCGTCTTTGGAAGTTGTGACGGAAGTGATCGGGAAAGAAATTTCTGAAAAACACAGGAAAATATCGAGGCGGCAACGCAGGCATAT
>DZCT01000195.1 GCA_022736535.1 Desulfatirhabdium butyrativorans
GTCGGGGTTCGCAGGCTCACCCCGACCTACGGAATTGTCAACCTGACGGCATTGACGCTCTGCGTGGGAACGCCGCTCCGGAGTGCTGAAATGAAATTTCAGCAAGTGTATAAGTGCTAAAATTCACTGCGTTCATTTCAGCACTCCGAAACCGGGGACGCGGAGCGTCCGGGCTGCATTCCCACGCAGAGCGTGGGAACGAGAATTTCTGCATAAAGTGAGTTACGATTTATCTTTCTTTTCAGCCGGTTTCTTTCCCACAAACTGATCATTTTCAAACCAGCCTTCTTCTTTTTTGCCGTCAGGATAAACCATAACGCCCTCACCCTGCATTTTATTCATTATAAATTCACCGACATATTTTCTGCCGTCAGGATATATCATTGCGCCTTTTCCGTACAGATGGTTGCGATGTACCTGTCCCACATATTTTCTGCCGTCAGGAAAGGCGGCGGTTCCCTGTCCGTGAGGCGTGTCATTTTCAAATTCGCCTTCATAGACAAGCCCGTTGGCGTTGGTCATAATGCCTTTGCCTTTCATCCTGTCATTTTCAAACTGTCCGGCATATATCGAACCGTCAGGATAGACAAAAGTTCCTTGCCCGTGTTTCATGCCTTCTTTGACTTCGCCTTCATACTTTCCGCTGCTCTGAAAGGTATAGATGTCTTTTTTCTCAATTTCTTTTTTGGGATAGACAAATACGCCTTTTCCCTCCGGCAAACCGTTTTTAAATTCGCCTTCATACTTCGTGCCGTCAACTCTTTCCATCACTCCTTTTCCGTTTTCACAGTCGCCTTCCAGACATTTGCCCTTGATCTTGATGCCGCCTTCATTGATGCAGTTCACGCATCCGCTGCCGCCGAAGCTGTTCAAAGGGAAAAAACTGATGACTGCCGCCAAAACAATTACCGCGATACTTTTCTTCATTCTCAATGCTTCTCCTTCATTTAAATTGAGCAAATTATCAGACGGCGGGGTCCGTCTATTCTTAGCATGGGCCGCCCTGCCGTAACCACGATCACAACACCTTATCCCGCAACTATAGCAAATTATCCCTGTGATGTCACTGAAAAATTAACAGACGGGGCGTAAGCCCTAATAGCATTACGTTAAGCCCGGGATTGATTCATCCGGAGTGCTGAAATGAAATTTTAGCACATAACCATCATCCGGAGTGCTGAAATGAAATTTTAGCACATAACCATCATCCGGAGTGCTGAAATGAAATTTTAGCGCATAACCATCATCCGGAGTGCTGAAATGACCCATTTTATAAGATTGGTCAGCATTTCAGCAGGTGCTAAAATTTCACTGCGTTCATTTCAGCACTCCGGAAGTCTTTTAACTTAACGGCGGGGACAATCTATTCTCAGCCTGGCCCCGCCCTGCCTGAACATTATCCGACATGAATCGTTTCTCCGGGCTGCGGGACAGAAGCGGCAAGTCCCTCATTTTTCAGGAATTCCGCAAAGGAAAGCGACTGTTCTTCTTCTCCGTGAACAAGGGCGATTTTCTTTATGTTCAGATTCGATGTTTTAAGAAAACGGAGCATTTCGTTTTTGTCTCCGTGCGCGCTGAAACCGCCGATTTTGGCGACTTTGGCTCTGAGCGGATACACTTTGTCCAAAAATTTCAGCAGAGGCGGGGAACCGCTTCTGCCGGATGCTTCATAAGCCATGCCCTGCTCCAAAATGCGGCGTCCCAGCGTATTTTCCGCCATATAGCCCACAATCAGAATCGTATTTTTCGGATTGTGAATCTTATAGCGCAGATGATGCAGAATCCGCCCTGCTTCACACATTCCCGAAGAAGCAATCACAATATGCGGTTTTTCCTCCTGCATCAGCGTCATGGACTCCTCAACCGAACTGATAAAATGAATCTGCCCGAAAGAAAAGGGATTTTTGCCTTTTTTCAGAAATGTCTCATGGGTTTCATTGTCATAGACTTCGGGATGATCGCCGAAAACTTTTGTCAGCTTGATGGCAAGCGGGCTGTCAACATATATGGGAATGCGGGGAACTTCGCCGCTGTCGTAAAGCTCGTGCAGAATATAGACCAACTCCTGCGTTCTGCCGTAGGCAAAAGCCGGTATCAGCACACAGCCGCCGCGGCCGAGCGTATCAAGAATGATTTCTTTCAGCCTTCCCTTCAAATCTTCGGAAGGTTCATGGACGCGGTTGCCGTAAGTGCTTTCCATTATCATCAGATCAATGTCTCGGTCCTGTTCCTCAAAATTCAGACAGGGGTCTCTGAGAATGGGCTTTTCAAACCGTCCGATGTCTCCGGTGTAGCAAAGCGTAAGGAATTTTCCGTTTTCTTTTGCTTTAATCAGACTGAAAGCAGACCCCAGAATATGACCCGCTTCGTAAAATTTGCAGGTGACATCTTTTCCGATATTGATCTGATGGCGGTAAGGATAGCCATCAAAAAAGCCCAACGACTGTTCAGCGTCTTGAGTGGTGTAGAGCGGCGTCACGCCGTCAAGCCGGTATTTCTGAATCATGTCGTTGATGATCTCCGCGTTCAGCCGGTAGCGGTCTTTTTTCAAAAGCGATTTAATATCGGCAAGTTCCCTTTTTCTGCCGGTTTTCAACTGGGAAAGAAATGAACGCACGGTTTTGTAGTTGAGATATTCCGCGTCGGATTCCTGAATATGCCCGCTGTCCAAAAGAAGATATTCGGCGGCATCCGCAGTGACACGCGTACACACGATATGCCCGTGAAAATTGTTTTTCACCAGCAGGGGAATCCGCCCCGAATGGTCAATATGCGCATGGGAAAGCACAAGATTGCTGATAGTTTGCGGATCAAAGGGCAGCGTCAGGTTTTTCTCATTGCTTTCTCTGCGGCGTCCCTGAAACATGCCGCAGTCCAGCAGGATGCGGTCTGTTCCGGTTGTGAGCAGGTGCATGGAGCCGGTCACTTCCCTGACCGCGCCGTAAAATGTGACATCCATTGTGTTTGTGTTCCTTTCGGTTTTTATTTTACACTTTTCTGCGATTTTCCGGTGGGCATTTCATGCCCACCCTACATATCCGGCTGAATTTACTCCTTCCCGTACAACTCTTTCACTTTCTGCCTGTCAACAGAACCGTCCGGCTTTCGGGGAAGTTCGCCGACAAATTCGACATAACGCGGCTTTTTGTAACGGGCGATGCGGGACGCGACAAATTGAATCAACTCCTCCGCATCGAGAGATTTGCCCGGTTTCAGCACGCAGACCGCTTTGATGCCTTCTCCGAATTGGGTATCCGGCACGCCGATCACAGAAACTGCTTTGACATCAGTATGTTGCAGAATGACTTCTTCCACTTCCGCCGGATAAACATTCTCGCCCCCGGGCTTGATGAGTTCTTTTTCCGGTTTCCGCCCTTTAAACCAGAGATAGCCCTCCGCGTCCAACTGTCCCAAATCGCCGGTATGATGCCAGCCGTTGCGGAAGGTTTTCTGATTCACGTCTTCCTGATGCCAGTAGCCTTGAAAAATCAGCGGACCCTGCGCCGTGATTTCGCCGGTTTCGCCGACCGGAACTTCCCTGTCATTTTCGTCCACGATTTTCATTTTGGTCAGAAATCCCTGCGTGCCTGCGGAACCGGGCTTTTCCATTGCCGGAGAAAACGTCACCAAACCGGTGGTTTCAGTCTGCCCGTAGAGAATCCAGAACTTGGCGTTTGTTTTTGATTCAAAAGGTCTGATATTGTCGGGCCCGTCAATGCCGAGAACAATTCTGAGAGAAGAAATGTCGCAGGCGTTTTTTTCTGTCTCAGCCGTCAGCCGGGACAAAATCGGCGGAAAACTTCCCATGACGGTAATTTTTTCTTTTTCGGTCAGTTGAATCGCCGCTTTTTCGTCAAATTTGGCGATAATCACATTTTTGCCACCGACGTGCATCACGGACATGGCAAGATTGAGTCCCGTGATGTGAAACAGCGGAAGCATGTTCAGATACGCGTCGTTCCGGCTGAATCCGGTTTTTGCCGCAAGCTGAATATTTCCGACGCTGATATTTCCGTGGGTCAGCGTCGCGCCTCTGGGCTTTCCCTCAACAGCAGCCGTGTAAATGAGGCAGAAAGGATCATCGTTTGCAACCGTTGCGGGTTTCCACTGCGCCGCGGCGCCGGCATCATCAATGCAGGGAAATGTCTTGCAGGAGGAATCAAGCCCGAAAATCTGAATTTCATTTGAAACTGCGCTGATTTTCTCTGTGTGATTGTCATCAGCCAATAAGATTTTGGGCGCAGAATCTTTCAGAATATATCCGATTTCCTCTGCGGAAAGCCGCCAGTTGAGCGGCACAACAATAGCGCCGAGGGCGGCAGCCGCGCCGAACAGGATAAAAAATTTGCGGTTATTATTTGCCAGAATTGCGATCCGGTCTCCTTTACGGATTCCCCGCCCCGTCAGAATTGCCGATAACGCATCTGTCTGTTTCAGAAGCTCGGCAAAAGAGATGCTTTTGCCAGCCTCCTTCAATGCCGTTTCATTTCCGAAAATTACGGCATTTCGCTGATAAATGTCATAAATGTTAAAGCTTCGCAGCATGATCTGTCCTCCGTTAAAAAGAAATAAAAAAATCCTGCCTGAAAATGAGTCTGTATTCTTTTTAGCATATAAAGACAATTTATTCAAGATATTATTCATATCGCTTGATTTCCGGTCTGCAATGATTTCATTTATAATCAGATTTTTATTTCAATCTTTCAATCTGCAATGTCATTTTGTTTGCAATTCTTAAAAAAATTGTGATATAAAAATCAGATGAAAACAGACAATCTCAGATATCGCCAAAGGAGACAGCTTTCAGGAAATGGAAAACACAAAAGATACCGGCTCGACCGGGGCTGATAATAAAAAAACAAAAGTAACCTTCTCGGACATAGATTTGTCAAAGCATCTGTTCGGGGAACACAACGGCAATCTCCAGAAAATTGCAAAGGCAACAGAGGTTGACATTCATGCGAGAGGCAACACCGTGTTTATTCAGGGAGATTTTATCGGGGCAAATCTGGCACAGAATGTGCTTGAACAGCTTTACGGTCTGCTGAAAAGCGGCTATCCTGTTTATCCGGCAGATGTGGATTATGCGGTTCAGGTTCTGAGCAAAGACGATCATGCCCAACTCAAAGAAATTTTTTTGGATACGGTTTACGTCAACTCAAAAAAGCAGGCAATAACGCCCAAAAGCCGCACCCAGAAAGAATATATCGAAGCCATGCGGAATTTTGATATTGTTTTCGGCATCGGTCCTGCGGGTACGGGAAAAACCTATCTGGCAATGGCAATGGCTGTCGCCGCGCTGGCAAAAGGCGTCATCAGCCGCATTGTGCTGACCCGGCCCGCGGTGGAAGCCGGTGAAGCTTTGGGATTCCTTCCCGGGGATCTGACCGAAAAAGTGGATCCGTATTTACGCCCTCTTTACGACGCGCTTCATGACATGATGCGCTTTGAAAAGGTCTCGAATCTGATGCAGCAGGGCGTGATAGAAGTGGCGCCCCTTGCCTTCATGCGGGGCAGAACGCTGAATGACGCGTTCATTATTTTGGATGAGGCGCAGAATACCACTTCGGAACAGATGAAGATGTTTCTGACCCGCATCGGATTCAGTTCCAAAGCCGTGATTACCGGCGATATTACCCAGATTGATCTTCCGGCGGAAAAGCCCTCGGGACTCATTGAGGCAAAAAATATTCTTCAGGAAGTCAAGGGCATCAAATTTGTCTTTTTTTCAAAAGCCGATGTGGTGAGACACCGATTAGTTCAGGAGATTATCGAGGCTTATGAAAATATGGAGGAATATAAAAGGAAAAAACATGAGCAGAAGGGAATGAGAAGTGAGAAGTGAACTGCTTTCGACTTTTAAATTTAAAAATAACATAAGTTTCAGGTGCAATGAAAAAAATAGAAGATAAGCCGATCATCAGTTTTTTCAATTCCAGCAATCTGGTCCGATGGATCATTCTTTCAGTTGTCATGATCATTTTTACGATCATTCTTTATCCGAATCTTCTGGTGACAGAGCATTCCTATGAAATAGGAGAAGTTGCAGATAAAGATATCAAGGCGGCAAGGGACTTCTTTATCACAAACGAGGAAGCCACAAAGGATGCCCGGAAAGAAGCTGAAGATAAAATTTTAACCCTTTATGATCAGGATGTCAGCCTTCTGCCCAAATTAAGCCAGCAGGTCAGACAATCATTTGAAGATATAAGAAAACTGTTTGAAGTCGAAACGGAAAGAAAACGGAAAGAATCTGAAGCCGATTCGGAACAGGAAGAGCATACCGCCTCCGAAGCCTTATCCGCTCCCCTGACATTACCCTCTTTTACTCCCCAAATCCCCTCTTTACATGACCGTGTGTTGCAGATGAAAGGAGATTTCGAGAAAAAAATCGGCATCACTGTCGGCGATAAGGATTTCGACTTATTGATAAAAGAGGAATTCAGGAAAGAGATTGAAGACATTATTGTTCAGATTCTGAAAGAAATTCTTGAAAACGGCGTGGTGGCAAACAAAGATGTGCTTCTCAGGGAAGGAGACAAAGGCATTGTATTGCGGGACCTGGGCACAAAAACCGAAGGCACTGTTCAGAACCTGAGAAAATTCTATGGGCCCGATGAATACAAGGATATGGTAAAAGATTTTGCCGCCTCGCTCCTTGAAGGTTTCAACAAAGCTTTAATTCCGCTGGTTTCAGATTTCTGCATCCGCCTCATACAGCCCAATATCACATTGAACCGAAGCGAGACAGAAGAGCGGAAAGCAAAGGCGGCAGCGGCAGTGGAACCGGTCCGCTTTCGGATCAGAGCCGGAGAAATGATTCTGCGTGAAGGCGATATTGTTACAGATATTAAACTTCTGAAACTGGAGAACATGAACTCGGAAGGAGACAGAAAAAAACTTTACGCCAGAAGCGTCGGCGCAATGACAATACTTTTAATTCTTATTTCAGTTACTTATACGCTGCATATCAACCGCCGGTGTCAGATTTCTTTTAAAAGCAACAAAGACCTTCTGTTTATTGC
This sequence comes from Desulfatirhabdium butyrativorans, assembly GCA_022736535.1. Lineage (GTDB taxonomy): Bacteria > Desulfobacterota > Desulfobacteria > Desulfobacterales > JAIFKL01 > JAIFKL01. Next base: position 7,026 of record DZCT01000195.1, read on the forward strand.
CGCCCTGCTGGCGGTTTTCTTTTTTGTCCCCAAAATATCCGCAAGTCTTTTTGACTCTCTGACTCAGAACCGCCCTTTTTCCATATCCGCATCTTCTCTGACTTTCGGCATTCCCCTCGGCGCCAGCGCAATGACAATATGCGTATTTGCAGGCTTTGATCTGGCTGTTTTTTTTGCAATGCTGATCTCCGTCTGCACCGCGCTGATCTTTCAAAACCGCTTTGAAATTTTCATCTATTTTCTGATCAGTTGCATCATGGCAGCTTACTGGATACAGGATTGCAGAGAGCGTAAGGTCTTTATAACAGCAGGGATAAAGCTCGGTTGTTTTAATGTGCTGATTGCGACGGCAACAGATGTTTATGCCGGGAATTATATATGGAGCCGGATTTTATGGGACTGGGTATTTGCATTCATGGGGGGACTGGGATCAGGCATTCTCACAGTAGGAATTGCGCCCCTCATTGAAATTGCTTTCGGATACACCTCCGACATCACGCTTCATGAACTTGCAAATCTTGATCGTCCGCTTCTCCGCAGACTGATGCTTGAAGCCCCCGGAACCTATCATCATTCTGTTGTGGTCGGCTCCATGGTGGAGGCGGCAGCCGCGGAAATCGGCGCCAATCCGCTGCTTGCCAAAGTCTGCGGCTATTACCACGACATCGGCAAACTCAAACAGCCGGTTTATTTTATTGAAAATCAGAACGACGGCAAAAACCGGCATGACAAACTGGCGCCTTCCATGTCCGCGCTGATTCTGATTTCGCATGTGAAACACGGCGTTGAGATGGGAAAAAAAGACAAACTCGGACAGGCGATCATTGACACCATTCAGCAGCATCACGGCACCAGTTTTATCCGGTTCTTTTATGAAAAAGCAAAACAGTTGAAAGGAGAAGAATCTGTAAAAAGCGAAGATTTCAGGTATCCGGGGCCCAAGCCCCAGACCCGGGAAGCCGGGCTTGTCATGCTCGCGGATGTGGTGGAAGCCGCGTCCCGAACCCTTGACAATCCCACGCCGTCACGGATTCAGGGGCATGTTCAGAAACTGATCAACGGCATTTTTTCAGACGGTCAGTTGGACAACTGCGAACTGACGCTCAGAGACCTCAACAACATTGCAAAAAGCTTTAACAAGATATTGAACGGCATTCATCATCATCGGATTGAATATCCTGAAAAAACTGTCGGCACCGAAGGAAAAGACAAAAAGGATAGGAAAGAAACACTCGGAATCGAAGGAAAAGACAAAAAGGATAAGAAGGAAAAAGATGACCGTCCTGATCAGCAGCCGCCAAAACAGGAAAGAGATAAACCCGGAAAAAGTACGGAAGACAGCTCAGGCAGTCTTAAACGCCTTGGGATGTCCTGAAAGCGAGCTTTCAATACTTATTGTGGATGATCCCCAGATTGCGGTTCTCAATAAAGAATATCTCAACCGGGAGGGACCGACAAATGTGATTGCATTTCCCATGCAGGAAGGCGAATTTTCAGATATAAATCCCGCGGGACTGCTCGGCGATGTGGTCATTTCGGTTGAAACAGCGCAGAGAGAAGGGGAGGCGACAGGTATCAGCATGGAGGCTCGTTTTACGGAACTGCTGGTTCACGGCATTCTGCATCTGCTCGGTTATGACCACGAAAAAACAGAGGAAGAAGCCATTCGCATGGAAAACAAAAGCAGCGAAACCCTGAAGCTCATTGCACAGGAAACGGCTGTATGATTGCAGGGGCGCGGCAGGGGACCGCCGCGAATGTTTCCCGTATCTCATTTCCGCAGAAACTGCGACTGAACGGTGAAGGATAACTTTAATCTTATAAAATCAAATAGTCTTAACTTTTCGGACAGACACTGTTTACAAAATTTGGCAGTGGTGTAGAACAGGTGATGAACCCTCTCACTGTCATTCTGAGCCGAAGCCCTTCGCTGACCCTTCGCTCCGCTCAGGGCTGCGGCTCAGAATGACACCCCGAAATCACCTCTTCTACACCACTACCCAAAATTTATGCTGTTGCTATGGCGAGTTACAAATAATTCATCACCACTTTTGCTGCCTCTTCTTTTGAACTGACAGTTACC
>DZCT01000196.1 GCA_022736535.1 Desulfatirhabdium butyrativorans
CGGCCATGCGGGTGCAATTTCTGCCCTGCGGTCTGTCAAACGCTTATCAGAACCGGCGCATACCCAGATCGAGCGCATCACATCCCAACTCGGCAGATTCAAACTCGGCGACCTGTATATGCTCTTCGGCAAACGCTTTGATGTTCCGCCTTCGGCTTATCCCATGCTGACCGCCCGCCTGTTTGAAGGATATGTTCAGGGATTCTGTGAGACAAAGCAGTTTGTAAAGTCTCTGCCTTGCCGAGGAATGCCTGTCATTGCATGGATATATGCAAACCCCGGCCTTGAAGACAGCGGCGACGCGCCTGCTCTTGCATACAACGAATTATCTCTGATCGCCGATCTTTCCGACTTTGACCTGAGTATGCTCCGAGATAAGGGAAAATGTCCTTATGCGGATTTGCTCTTTATTGTCAGAACATATCACAATGAGGCCTGCCGCTTTCATCTGGTATGCTATGAACTTTCCACCCATAACACGCCGAATATCAGCGATGCCCTGAATCTCTCCGACCCGGATGATATTTACGAAAGTCTCAGACGCGGAAAATCCGCGGCCGGACGCACGCTCAAAACCAGAGATTTCCGCATTGCCAGCGACACCCTGGGCATGGAAATATCCCCGGATTTGAAAGACTACTTCCGCGGATTGCTCACTCATGACAAGATCGCCAAAAAACTGTTTCAGTCCGGGGGCTATCTTTTTTCGCTTTATCATACGCTCAGAGACCGCATCATTCCGCAGCCGCCTTTTGACAAATGGCTCGCCGGAAACGGCAATGTTGAATTTCATATTGTCGCGTTCACAGACCGGGCAAGGCATTTTCTGCATGTCAGAGAGAATGAAATCGGACTATTGGAGGAAATGGGCATTGTTTACAAAGGCGTTAAAAGCGCAGCCCCTCAGACATCCGCAGAAGAACGCCGTTTTCGGGACAGAGAAATCCTGAAAACACAGGATGCTGTTTTGCGAAACATCCGGAAAAATGTCTCTCCTGAATTGCGGGAATCTCTGAAATCATTTGAAGAAAGGATGAGACAAACCTTTTCCGAGCAAAAAGCTTTGCCTGATTATCTGCATTATGCTTTTTCCGAGACAGTTGAAAACTACTGCCCGACGGCTGCGGCGCCGAGCCGTGAGCAATTGGAGGCATGGCTCGGTCCCGAACTTGCCGAGGGTCTGAAAGACATGAAACTGAAGTCCATGCAGGATGCTCACGCGGAGATCGTGAAATATGTCTGGCGTCGGCATGACAGCGACATTCTCGTGCTGTCCGGAACGCCCGGCATCGGCAAGACAACGACGCTGCGTCATATTCTGGCAGATTATGACTGCGGTTATCTCCTCGTTTATATCAGTCCGAGACTTCAGGTGAACACAGACCTGCTGGCAAAATTTGATCCCTGCGACACGAACAGCCGCCTTGCCGGAAAAGAAGAACTGATTTGTCTCACCACCAATCATGCGCTTATAAAAGCTGCTGAAAGTTTGCATCATAAGCCTGCGCTCAACTGCCGGAGTCAGAAGCTGCCGGATGATCCCAAGCTGCTGTTTCTCAGCCCCCAGGATGCGGAAGCCCTTGAAAAGAAAGCTGCTTTTGCCAAGAGCCGGACAGGCTACCGGCGATTGGAAAAAGGCGGCGTCGGCGAAGCAGAAAAATATACTCACGAAGGCGTGATAAGCACCGTGATGCAGGCGGTTTACCGGCTGAATATGGAACATCGTTACAAACGCATTGTCGCGTGCATAAGCACTCAGGCAAACCGGCAGTTGTCTCACGGCAAAACCACTTTCAGCGTACATCTGAAACGCATGTTCGGAACGGGTCGTGAGACAGATATTGCGGATGTTGAGAAATTCGCAGAAAACATCGGAGAAGTCATTTTTTTCATTGACGAAGTGACCGGAGATCGGGCAGGACGGCAGACGGCTCAGGAGATGATCGAGTTCGGAAAAGAAATAAAAAAGCGATTTGATGAGATAGGAAAGCCCTGCCCTTTGAAGTTCCGCACGCTGATTGCGGATGCCTCGCTCATCAATGCCTCATCTGTGGAGACGTATCTCAACAGAACAAGGTCTCATCCGGATCAGATATTGTTCAGCGGAAATGCGGACCGGAAAGGACTGAGCCTTGAATCTGCCAAAATCAGAGGATGTTCCGCAAAGATCATCAACGCCAATGTCTATCCTGCTTCAAAACTGACGCTGAAATGGCGGCCTGTCATAGATTTTTGCGCGGAGCGATCCGGGAAAAGAGGAGATGCGCCTGTACACAAGGCTTACCGAAATTTGGAAAAGCGCATTCTTGAAAGCCTTGCCGGAGAATTGCTTCAGGGCTGGCAAAAACATCCTGAAGAGCAAACAATTGTCATTATTCAGAATAAAGAATTTGTTGACTCGCTTAAAAATTATATCGGAAATCTCGTAGAGACGCACGGCAGTGCGTCTCTACGGCAGGGATTGCAGGGACCCGAAGTCATCTGTCTTGACGCGCATACACCGTCATGGCTGAAACGAGATATAGTGACGCCTGCATCTGATGAGGAAAAAAAGCGCAAAAAACGCATCGCGGGGATTTCTCAGAAAGGCGATCTTGCCGATGTGATTATTATGACTTCATCCGGGACCCGAGGCATCAGTTTTCCGAATGCGAGCAGGATTATCTGTATGATTCCTGATTTCTACATGGAGAATAACTTCATGGAATTTCTTCAGGGAATGTACCGGGGCAGGGGACGTGGAAAAGGCAATGAGCTGGAGCGTGAGATTGAGATTATTATTCCGCAGGTTCTTGTCAGCCCGGGACTCGGTGAAGGAGAAATTTCCGAAGCCGCAGAATCAGCCCAGATCGCCAATCTCTTTGCGACATACAAGATCATGCGCATGAGCATTTTCACCCGGATATTCGGCGGATATGAGCTCTTCGGCAAATCTGTATCCTGCATTCCCATATCCGGCAGTGTGGTGGGCGGCGCGGTTCTGACCACGATGGACAGCGTGGACACGGCGATCCGTTCTTTAGAACATGCTTTTAAGCGGGACCCCGCAAATACGGAATTAAGATATATCACTGAAAATGCAAGAGATATTTTTAAGAATGAGAAAGTCATTCTGACTCACAGACTGGGGCGTTCAGGAACGCTGGTCTCGGATGAATGCAGGAACCGTCTGCTCAGGCATTTCATTCAGGATGCGAATGCGGGCTTTGACCGTCTTGCTTCGGGAAATTACATCCCCGATGAATGCTATACAGCGGGTCAGCTTATTCTTCAGAATCTTGACTCGCTGAATGTGAGAGAGAGAAATAAACATCTCATTGAAACGCATCTTGAGGAGGTATCCCGTAAAATCAGAGCGATATGTGCGAAATTGGATGCGCTGGTCAAAGATGAGGATACAGTGAAAACAGTGCGTGATCCTGCCGGCGCCCTGCTTTCCGTTTTGAGCGTGCTTTCCGACGAACCCGAAAGCGACACGGAAAGCCTGACAAAAGGTTCAACGCTCAACCGCTGGTTAGTCATTCCCATCAGTGCCTTAGCCATAGAGGATTTCTGGAAAAATCAGCCCGAACCGCAGCGTTTCAAAGCAGAGATGAAGGCAATGCTTGAAGCGTATTTCAGCGCGTATCTGTGCCGCCCTCATTGTGTTCTTCCCCTGTACCATAACTATCATGACGGCATTCCGCCCTGGCTGCTGGTGCGGGGACCGGAGATTGCACAAAGACTTGACGCGCAGTTTCAAACGCGCTATCTTGTGTCTTCAAAATCGCTGGCATTGCTGAATATTATGCTGCTGGGCAGGAACGCGGCAGAAACAGCGGCGAAAAATATCTCTCGCAAACGCGCAAAGTCCGCAGAGTAATACCGATTCTCAGTGATTCAGAAACTAAGTTTTTTGAAAAAAACTTAGTTTCTTCAGAATGCGTCACTACCTATTCACCACTACCTCTTTGCGCTCTCTGCGTCTTTGCGAAAAACTTTACCGAAAGAAACGGCAAGAACGGCAACTGAACAAATCAAAAAGGGGTAGTGGTGTAGAAGAGGTGATTTCGGGGTGTCATTCTGAGCGGAGTGAAGAATCTCATTTTTTATAATATGCTGTTATGATAAGAGATTCTTCGCTGCGCTCAGAATGACACGGTGTACGCTCCGGTCAGAATGACACGCTGCAATGTCACCCTGAGCACAGCGAAGGGTCTCAGTGTGAGAAAGAGATTCTTCGCTACGCTCAGAATGACACTTCCGAATCACCTGCTTATGTAGCATCTTATGTACCACCGCCTATTTTTGTATCTTTGCGAAAAACTTTACCTAACCAAAAAGGAGTTAAATCATGGGAGACATTGTGACCGGAGCCGAACACGGCAAAATTGATCTGAATCTGATCGTAGAAGCGATGATTGACGGCATCAGAAATACTCCTGAAAAATTTCTCAGAGAAAACAAAGGAAAAGTATATGTCGTAACAGATGAGATCATCAAACAGATTCTTGAAGATAAAAGTCTGACAGACAGACTGAGCAGAGACGGGCAGCTTTTTTCTGATACAAAATACGCGGATGCAATCGCAACCATGCCGAAAAGCGGGATTGCCGGTGAAAATCAGATGAAAAAAACCGCCGAACTGGAGGAGGTGATTTATGAACGTCTCTGCTCGGAGCTGAAAGGAAAATCGGCTGATTTTTTCAGTCAAAATGCCGCCGCCTGTTTTGAGACATTCAAATCGCTGACCGGAAAAGAAGCGGACATCTCATCACAGCAGGCAGCGGTTTTTCCCGACACCCGCCTGCTGAGAACATATCCCGGAGTCAAAGCAATACTCCGGGCGCCGCATCATACAATTCAACTCAGCGATGCTGTTGCTGATGTGCTGGTAAATGCCGTCAGAAAAGTCATTCGGACACGACTCAGAGATGAACTGCCCGACGATGAGATTGACAGCATCATCGAAACTGTAGAGAGAGATATGAGCGAGAACCGAAGCCCTCTGAATACCTTTCTCGATGCCTTGGACAGAGACGCTTACGGACGCATACGCCGAACTTATGCGTGCAGTGTCCTGTCAAGGATGTCGGCGCATCTTTCTCCGGATTCTCCGGCAGTTGCATATAGCCGGCGGGTGAGCGATTTTAACGAACTGGTTCAGGGAACTTTGCCGGAATGCGACCTGAGCGCAGCCGATCTGGTGATGGAATTTCCCAATGCTCACGGCAAAGGCGTATTGGAATTTGATCTGATGAGCGAATTTGCTCATGCCGACGCGCTGAACACGCTTCCGTTCTGGATCAGCTTCAATGAACTGCTCTCCGAAGTGACGCTTGAACATAGTGTTACTACAACCGTGGGTCAGCATTTCAAACTCAACGGAAAGGTTCCGAGCAAAGGCTTCAACTCGGTGTCTGAATTTAACATCTCCAAGCTGGAAGCCCTTGCACAGGAGATAAAGACATCGCTTAAAGAAGGAAAAATGCCGCCGGATGAAAATGCGGTTCGCCGGGTCCTGCGGATTACGGTTTTATACTATGCGGTATTCTGCAACAAAGACGCGCTTGCCAATTACAAAGAACTCAGGGATGCCGTCAAAAAATTACTTGCTGAAAAGGTCACGCTCGATGAAATGCTGATCCGTATTGCCGCAAAACTGCTGAAAATCGGCCTGGCTGTCAACAAGAAAATCAAATCGGATTTTAAGGCATTGCTGGAGAGTCGGAAATTGGATGACTTATCTCAGAACAAAGAAAAACTTTATCTCATCATATCAAGAGATATTCTCAGCAAAACAGCAGAGATGGAGAATGCTGTCCCGATTGTGTCTGAGCCTTCGCCGACGAGCTATCTCAAATATCTCAAAATCTCGCGTCATTCGGGGGACGATCTTCGGGCGCTCATAAAAGAAGACATTCGGATTACGGAATCTCTTCGCTATCTGACATCTCCCGAATCGAATCAGCCCGTGCAGGGCAGGCGCAAAATGAAGCGGGACATCGCCCGCAGGGTTCTGGGCGTCCTGTTTACGCCTAGAGACAATGAGATGATCCGCCTTTCACTCCCCTTTGAAGGACTGGCAAAACTCGTTATCTCATACAGCAGGAGTCAACTGCGTCACAGCGACGCGTTTACGGCGGGCATCGCACAACTTGTTCACATATTGCTCGTTTACGGTGTGATCAAAGCCCTGGTCCGTATGGAAGACAGCGCAAAATCTCACTGTGACAGAACCATGCTGCTGATGCTTTCGCTCTTTTCCACCTCGCCCCGGCCCGAGATATTTTCGGCTGAAACACTCGAAAACGGAGAGAAAAGAGGCTTTACGCATGACGCACATAAAGCGGTCGAGCATGTCATCCGGCAGCATGTTCCGACGAAAAGTCAGGGATTCAGGCTTAGAAAATCCGCCGAATGGGAGAAACTCATCGCGTCAGACCGGTGGAAAAGCAAGTATCCCGACTTAAAAACCGCCGCGTATTCGCATATTGAAAACGAGTTAAAAGATCACCGCTTCTGGAACATTGTCTCAGGACTCTCCGCCGGCATGGATGCCTTGTGGGAGCTGAGTGAAGAACCGGCTGTCAGAAAAATTGCCCTCATCAGTGTGACATCGCGAGTCTGCGACAGGCTTCTCAGGCGTTCTGAAGGAGACCGCAGCATCATGTTCGGTCATATCCGCCGCTTTGAACATGAGACAAAAGATGAAGGCAAAGGAGACATCCGCCATTTTTACCGGCATCTGCCGGTTCAGGCATTCTGCGATGATATGGAAAGAGACAATTGCTTCAAAAATCCCTCGGTTCTGTTTACAAGCGTCAGGAAGTTATACGAAGAAGGTTTCCGTGACGTGATGATTGTCTCAAAAGTGCCGTTTGCCCGGCGCATCCGCATGACTACGGAGGAGGATTCCACCTATACGAATCCGGTCATTCTTCAGGCTTTGAATAAAACCATGCCTGATCTCAGAGTTTATCCCCTGTTTACTCAGAAATCTTTCGGGCTGCGTCTTCTTCCGAAAAAAGCGACAGCTTTGCCGATGTTTATTCCGCCGGATACCGAAAACGACAGAAATATTTATGAGGCATCCGGCAAAAGCACCCTGTTTCGTGTCGGATCAGTCGTGACCTGCCGGGTTGTTGAGGGCGGCGAATCGTCTGAGAAGCTGCACAGCGGCATCACGGACTACCTGTTCCGCTGTTATCCTGACACGATGAGCCTTCAGAGCGAGGCAATGTCCGCGCTCATCACGCCGGGCAAAAAACAGGCTTGTCTGCATGAAGTGTTAAGATTTCTGCACTGTTATACTTATGAGAAGTCAATCGGAAAATCAGGCGCCGGCAGATCGCCGGAAGTAAAATCGCTGGAGGCAAAGTTAGACGCCCTTAATACCGTTATCGGAGAGAACAGCGTGGGACAGCAGGCGGACGCGTTGAAATTTCCCAAGCCGAAAAGAGGAATTGCTTCCGGCGGGCAGAGCGGCAGATTTTCAGTGAACATCATTGCATTGTTGAAGCATATAGAGAACCAGTCTGATCTTTATCGCAGCCAGTCGGAAAAATGGAGTGAGAAGAAGTGAGAATTGAGAAGACTGTAGAGACGCAAAATCTTGCGTCTCTGCTCGGAATGACATGAAATAAAGATTTCTCCTCAAGAGATAAAGTTTCTCGCAAAGAACGCAAAGAACGCAAAGGTTTAAAAGTTTTCAGATATTCTTTGCGGACTCTGCGCCCTTTGCGAGAAACTTTTTTATTTCGGAATCAAAGAAAGGAGGTACCATGAAACAAGTCGTGGTTCACCCGGAAAGATGCTTGGGATGTATGCAGTGCCAGCTTGCCTGTGCCACTGCCCATTCCCGAAGCAAAACCCTGTTTGCCGCTACGCTGGAAAAGCCTCTGCCCAAACCGAGAGTCCATATCGGCGCGGGATTGTACGGCGAAGGTTTTCCGAACCGTTGCAGACATTGCGACCCTGCACCCTGCATGTCCGCGTGTCTGCCCGGAGCAATTTTCCGTGATTCGGCAAGCGGCACGGTTCTTGTTAATGCGGACAGGTGCATCAACTGCGCTTCCTGCGCGATGGCATGTCCCTTCGGCGTGATTCGCTATCATGAAGATGCGTCCGCTTTGCCCGGAAAAACCGTCGCGCTCAAATGTGACAACTGCCTTGAGCGTCAGGCAAAAGACATGATTCCCGCGTGCGTGGAAGCCTGCAAATCCGGCGCACTGACCTTTGAGGAACTCTCTGACGCCATGAAACGGAAAACAGACCAAGTTGCAGCGAGCATGTCGCCGGAGGTGAGAGGTTCGGGGTTCGGGGTGAGAGGTCGCTCCGTTCTGGCTGCCAACCTCTGACCCCTGACCTCTAACCCCTAACCTGAAGGAAAAAAAACAATGACAAAGACATACAAAGAAAATACCGTCACCGAAGACGGTCAGTTGTTGTTGAAGAAAGCGGAAAAAGATCAGATTGAAACCGTATGGGATCGCTACAAAGCGCAACTGCCCCAGTGCGGATATTGCGAAATGGGCTTGAGCTGCCGAATCTGCATCATGGGCCCCTGCCGCATAGACCCTTTCGGCGAGGGACCTCGGCGGGGCGTCTGCGGCGCGGACGCGGACATTATCGTTGCCCGGAATCTCTGCCGCATGATTGCCGCAGGCGCGGCGGCACATTCAGATCACGGACGTGATCTGGTGGAAGTGCTGGCTTCAGTCGCGGAGGGCAATGCCCCGGGCTATGACATCAAAGATGCGGAAAAACTGAAACGGGTTGCAGCAGAATACGGCATCGTGAGCGAAGGAAAAGACTCGCTGAAAATTGCCGGAGAATTGGCTCATGCCATGCAGGAGGATTTCGGCACGCGGAAAAAAGAACTCACGTTAGTCAAACGAGCGCCGGAAAAACGCCGTGAGATATGGAAAAAAATAGGCGTCACGCCACGAGGCATTGACCGGGAAACCTCGGAGACCATGCACCGAACCCACATGGGCGTTGACAACGGCTGGCAGAGCCTGCTCCTGCACGGAATACGCAATGCGCTTTCCGACGGCTGGGGC
>DZCT01000657.1 GCA_022736535.1 Desulfatirhabdium butyrativorans
GGAAAAAACCCCCCGGTCAAGCGGGTGCAGCACCAGCCATTTGGGACCGCCCGCCGCGCCGGCAATGACTTTCACCATGTCCGGCGAAAGCCCTTTTTCCCGTATGATTGACAATGCGCTTTTTCCCGCGCGGAATGTAAGATGTTGTGACATAATATGAAGTTTGCTCTTCCTCCCCATCCTGTCATTTTGATTATCTCCCATCCTGTCATTTCGAGCGAAGCGAGAAATCTTAAGATTTCTCCTCACTTCGTTCGTCGAAATGACAATGCGGGAAGCCTTCGTCAAAATGACAGTTGCGGCACTCCGGAGCGTATTTCGCGTTAAGATATTTCCAATTTCATATCCGGCATGAGCCGTTGCAGATTTTTCAGTGATTTCCCCTGCCAGGGAAACAGCTTTGTCCCTCGGACAATCAGCTCGCTTGCCTTTTGATTCCGTACCCGGATCACAAATTTGGAAAGCGCATTGATGCCCGAACTGTTCAGAAATTTTAACTCATCGAGTTTCAGTGTAATGGTTTTTGGCTTTAACTCAGAGACTTTATTTAACAATTCCACAATTTCATTATAGCCGGATGTCCCGCACAGGCGAAGCGAACCCTCACAGTTGATTGTAGCAGATGCCGATTCGTAAGTAATACGATAAGTTTCACCTTTAACTTCCATTGAACAGACCCCTTCATTTTCAAAAATCTTATGCTCTTACTATCGGCAATTGTACCATAGTCGTAACCAGCGTAACTTCCGGGCGAGTTTGAACGGTTTCAAATCGCCATGCCAGCCGGGCATGATAATCATTCAGTATCGTGAGAAATCCCAGACCGGAATCTCTGCCCGATTCGTCATCAGCATTGCGTTCCAATCTGCGGATATACAGTTCCTGCGGATTTCCTGTAAGCAATTCATTAATAATATTCTGAAATAGTGATATATTATGTTTATCAATACTGTTGGTCATATAAAATCGCAGCGCGTCATGAGATATATAAAGAGAAATACTCATCGAATAACCCGAAGGGTGATAACTGAATTTTATTGCATTTTCAAGCAGTTCGTTTGCGATAAAATTCACGGCGTCTTTGACCTCCGCGTGTCTGTTTGTGCCGGTACGGTGAGCCGGAAAAAATGTCCCCCAATAATCAGCCAAAAAATCAGCCGAAATACTGCTGTAACGCCATCTGTCCTGAATCGGCGTCTTTGCAGGCGAAAAACTGATAATCAGAAATTCCTGACTGTCGCCCATGTCAATAAAGTTTCCGAATAGTCTTCCGTTCATCAAATTGTTTCCTCTTTATATTTCTCATTTCTCATTTCCCACTTCCCACTTTTAAAGATTCCTCACTGCGTTTGGAATGACAGAAAGTGAGGAATGACAGAAAGTGAGAATTGTCATTTCGAGCGAAGCGAGAAATCCTAAGATTCCTCACTGCGTTCGGAATGACAGAATCAGATTTCTCACTTCTCACTTTCTAACGCTTTCCATCCGACGGTTTGCCAGCCGGATATATTCCTCGCTGATGTCATATCCGACATAGCATCGTTCCGATTTTAAAGCGGAAAGGCAGGTCGTGCCGCTTCCGGCAAAGGGGTCCAGCACGGCATCGCCTTTAAAGGAATAAAGCTGTATCAGGCGGTGGGGGAGTTCTTCGGGAAAAGGCGCGGGATGTCCAATTTTTTTTGCGGAAACCGCGGGAAATGTCCACACGCTTTTGGTCCATTCCAAAAATTCTTCTTTCTGTATAGTGTTTTCCCTCTCCTCACGATTTCTTGAAAAAGAATCTTTGCAGAAAACCAGAATATATTCATGCACATCCCGCAGCACCGGATTTGCCGCGGACAGCCACGACCCCCATGCGGTGGAAGGGCTTGCGCTCGAAGCCTTGTTCCAGATAATTTCCCCCCGCATCAGAAAACCGATCTCCTGCATATCCTCAATGATATAAGTGTGTAA
>DZCT01000197.1:0-3248 GCA_022736535.1 Desulfatirhabdium butyrativorans
TACTATCAAATTATGGAATATAGAAAAAGATGGTACGGTGAAGATACCGACAGAACATACTGACATTGTTTATAGTGTCACTTTCAGCCCTGACGGCAAAGCTCTTGCTTCAGCAGGTCGAGATAATACTCTAATAATATGGGATATATCAGATATCGGCAACGTCAGAGTAATTAAGAGATTAAATGGACATACTAATTGGATTTATAGTATTAGCTTTAGCTCTGACAAAAATATACTTGCTTCAGGAAGTTTGGATAATACAATCAAATTGTGGAGTTTAGAAGAATTTAATAAAGATAAAAAATCCGATTTGGATGAATTCTTGAAACTCGGCTGTAAGTGGCTTCATGGCTACCTGAAATACAATCCCAATATAAGCGAAGAAGACCGTTGTTTGTGTGATGATATATTGTCTAAACCTTGATTTATCAAGCTCGGAACTCGTGCCGTCTGTTATGACCGGGACAATGACAACGACAAAGCCCTGTACTGGTATCGTAAAGCGGCGGATGCGGGGAATGCCTACGGGAAAGAGCGGCTGGCGTTTCTGACAAAGTGGCTGGGGGAACATGAGTCTGAACCCTGATTCACATGATTAAAGGATTTTCATGATTTCTGTTCAGCCGTCCGAGCAGGTTTGGCAGAAATCAGGCAAATCCTTTAATCATGTGAATCAGGGTTCGGACGATTATCAAAAACATATAAGGAGTTATATGAAAAATATACAAATCAGTTTTGATGACGATATGCTTGCAGAAATTGACCGTATTGTTTCAACAAGCGGCATTTCTTTTCCCGATATCGTAAAAGATGCTCTCAGACAATGGCTGAAAAGAAGGGAAATCAGCAAGTTTGAAGAAGAGTGGATCGAAAAACTGAAATCGGCGCCGGACAATCCCGAAGATGCGGAAAAGTGGATAGCGATACAGTATCGGAGCGATGATGAATCGTGGTGATATATGGATGATTGATTTCGGAGGAAAAATCGGTATGAGACCTGTTGTTATTCTCACGAGACAAAATGTGCTGCCTTATCTGAACAAAGTCTCAGTCGCCGAAATAACCTCAAAAGGCAAAGGCTATCCGACAGAAGTCTTTATCGGGCAAAAAGCAAATCTTCCGAAACCCTCTTTTGTTCAGACAGATAATATTCATACCATCCCGAAAGATAAACTTGCAAAATATATCGGCACATTGGACGAGATGACGATGAGAGATATATCAAAAAAAGTAATAATAGCTTTAGGATTGGAAGGGTGAATTTAAACCCGTCATTTTTCGCTTTCCCGCGCCGAATCCGGCGATGCCGAAGCGATGGCGCAGTTGGGCGTCTGTTATGACCGGGACAATGACAACGACAAAGCCCTGTACTGGTATCGTAAAGCGGCGGATGCGGGGAATGCCTACGGGAAAGAGCGGCTGGCGTTTCTGACAAAGTGGCTGGGGGAACATGAGTCTGAACCCTGATTCACATGATTAAAGGATTTTCATGATTTCTGTTCAGCCGTCCGAGCAGGTTTGGCAGAAATCAGGCAAATCCTTTAATCATGTGAATCAGGGTTCAGACACTTGCGCCGGTTTTCCGAATCTCCGGGAAGTTGAGAGGGCACGCCGGCGGCGTGCCCCTACGATAATCCTGCAAATCCTTTAATCCCGAAAATCCCGGTTCAGACAAGCGAGTCCCCCTTCTAAACAAGCTTTCCGACTTTATTTTCAACACCTTGGATAATTTTTCCGCTTTTCATCAGCCGGTTCATTGTCTCAATGTCTTTATACAGCACCCGGTCTTTTTCCAAATGCGGAATTGTCTCCCGAATGACTGTATAAGCAGCAAGCGTTCCCTCGCCGGGTTTCAGATTGGTAAAAAGATCAAGCGCCTGCGCCGCGCAGAGAAATTCAATCGCAATGACATTTTCCGTATTTCTGACAATGTCTCTGCATTTGCGGGCAGAAATCGTTCCCATGGAAACATGATCTTCCTTGTTGGCGGATGTGGGAATGGAATCCACGCAGGCAGGATGCGCCAGAATCTTGTTTTCCGAGACCAACGCGGCAGCGGTGTATTGAGCAATCATAAAGCCGGAATTGATGCCCCCGTCAGACACAAGAAACGCGGGCAGTCCGCTCAACATGGGATTGACGAGCCGTTCAATTCTGCGCTCCGAGATATTGGCGAGTTCCGCAATTGCCATGCTCATAAAATCCGCCGCAAGCGCTATGGGCTGTCCGTGAAAATTGCCTCCGCTCAGAAATTCCTCCGAGTCATTGAAAATGAGCGGATTGTCGGTGGAGGAATTCATTTCGGTTTCTATCACTTTCGCCGTGTACTGCACCGCGTCCCGGCTTGCGCCGTGAACCTGCGGGCTGCAACGAAGCGTGTACGCGTCCTGCACCCGGCAGCAGTCTTTGTGGGAAGTGATGATCTCGCTGTTGCGCGTGATGTGGAGCATGTTGTCCGCGACCGCTTTCTGCCCCGGATGCGGCCGCACCGCATGGATTCTGGGATCAAATTCGGTACGGCTTCCCATGAGAACTTCAAGGCTCATGGCAGCAGCGATGTCGCTCAGTTTGCAGAGATGCAGGGCGTCATATACCGCAAGTCCGGCAATAGCGGTCATCACCTGCGTGCCGTTGATGAGAGAAATGCCTTCTCCCGAATCTAATTCTACGGGCTTGAGACCGCATTTTTGCAGCGCGTCCGCTCCGGACATGCGCTTTCCTTTGTAAAAAGCTTCTCCCATGCCGATCAGCACGAGCGCTATATGCGCCAGCGGACAGAGATCGCCGCTTGCGCCGACCGAGCCTTTTTCCGGGACCACCGGGCAGATTCCGTGATTGAGAACCTCAGCGAGATGATGCACGGTTTCAAGCCGGACGCAGGAATTGCCTCTTGCCAAATCTTTGATCCGAAGCGCCATGACCGCGCGCACGCTTTCTTTGTCAAGGAGATTGCCCACGCCCGCGGCATGACTCATGAGGAGATTTTGCTGCAACTGCCGGGCGTCTTTCGGCGAAATCGTGACACGGCTCAACTCTCCGAAGCCGGTGGTTACGCCGTATATGGTCTTTTCCGCGTTTACCCATTTTTCAATCAGATGCCGGGAGCGAGTAATTTCGCTTTCAGCTTCGGGTGTCAGACGCACCCGCGCCCCGCCGCGGGCAATATCCGAGAGCTGTTCCAGCGTCATTCCGTCTTTGCCGAGTAATATGGTTTTTTTCATTTTTCTAAGTGAAAGATGCTAAAA
>DZCT01000197.1:3348-8996 GCA_022736535.1 Desulfatirhabdium butyrativorans
TTTCATTTTAGCACTCCGGAGTGCAAAAATGAGCGAAGCAATTTTTTGCTGTAGAATGATTTTTTTCATTTTTCTAAGTGAAAGATGCTAAAATTTCATTTTAGCACTCCGGAGTGCAAAAATGAGCGAAGCAATTTTTTGCTGTAGAGCGGGTTTCAGACCCGCTTTGCTATGCTGAAATTTTATTTTTATTTTCCAATACCAACAGCAGCCCCCCGGCAAGCGCAATAAAACCGCTGACAGCAAATAAGACAAAAGAACCGATATGCTCATACAGAAAGCCGCTGATGAAAAATCCCACCGTCATGCCCAGCCCGTAAGTTACGGAATTGTTGACCGCCTGTCCCGTGGTCTTTGCCTCATCCGGCGTGAGCGAGTCAATATAAAGAATACTGGCGATATGAAAAGTCCCGTAAGTAATTGCATGAAAAACTTGTGAAATCAGAATGATAACCGGTGATGTCGCCCAAAAGAGCGTGAACCACCGCAAGCCTGCAACTGCGAAGGAAAAGATCAGCACATTTTCAATGGAAAATCGCCTGAAAATTCTGTCCGAATGAATCATGACTGCAATTTCGGAAAGCGATGCCAGCGCCCATGCCATGCCGATAAATGTACTTCCGCAGCCGATTTTTTCAAGATGGATGGAAAAAAAACCGTAGTAGGTCCCATGACTCACCAGCATCAGAAATGCGCTGAACAGAAAAAAAATGATCCGCCTTCTTTTCTCGGTTACCCATATTTCAGACCCTGCCCGCGATATTTTCTCGGAGCGGACCCGCTCAACAGCGGGAATCTGAAGCGAGAGAACCGCCTGTATCGCTGATCCCGCGAGGATCAGCACAAGGATGATGTCTATCGAATAAAGAGAAATGATTTTGCCCAGCAGGAGAGAAACAGCGATAAACGCCGCAGAACCCCAGACCCGCACCCTTCCGTAGCTTTTTTTGCGGTCGCCGAGCAAATCCATTGTGAATGCTTCCAGAAAAGAGATAATCGGCGCATGAAATGCCTCATAACATACTGTAATCATCAGCATCAGATAAAAATCAGCCGTAAAGAGATAAAAGACCCATAAGCCCGCGCTGACAAAATTGGCGAGAATATAAATCAGCCGCCGGGTTTGAAAGCGATCCGCCAATCTTCCCCAGATCAGGGGAAACAAAAGCATTGCCAATGTTCGGAAAGCAGAGAGCATCCCTATCTGCAAACCGTTGAATCCGAGATGATAGCAGTAAAGATTGAAATAGGGAAGGGAGATGCCCATTATACCGAAATATAAGAAATATTGAATGCTTATAATTGTTTTTAATGAAAAGCTGTCATTTTTGTGCATGGTCGGTATGTTTCATAAAGGGGCGATTGCCACAGACCCACGCAGACCTACACAGACACAGAAAAAAAACAGAGCGGGCAGATTGATTAAATTTTCTGTCTGTGTGTGTCTGTGTGTGTCTGTGGCAGAAACCTGCTATTCAATATTCACTTTTATCTGTTTGGGTTTTTCGACTTCAGGTTTCGGAATTTCCACCTCCAGCACGCCGTCTTTGAAACCGGCTTTTATTTTATCAGGATTGACAACATCCTGCATGGTAAAAGACCTGACAAATGTTCCGAAACACCTTTCCCTGCGAAAATATTTTTCCTCGGGAATATCTCTATCCGCGATCCGCTCGCCTTTGAGCGTCAGGATATTGTCTTTGAGTTCAACGGATATGTCTTCTTTTCTGACCCCGGGAAGTTCGGCTTTTATGATAATTCCGTTTTCCGCTTCATAAATATCCACCGGAGGCCGCCACGCGCATATTGACATAGCGTCTTCAGCCGGATCGCCCTCTCGGAAAATGTCCTCAAAGGCTTTGTTGATACGGTTCTGCAAGGCTGATATGTTTCTGAACGGTTCCCATTTTACAATTGGCATCATTTCACCTCATAACATTACGAGTTTTTTTGTATTTGACATTTTCAGCTCCCTGTTGTAAAGAGACATTGTATGTCATCTGTCTGAAAATTGAAATGATAACATCATGCCATGAGAATATCAAGGAAAAACTATGAGTCATTTCAGTATAAAATCTGTTGTCCGCCCCAAAGAGGATTGAAATGAAAACATTATTGCTGTGCCTTGCCAATTCAAAAAAATACAGTGAAAGGTGCATTGCAGGGATAGAGGTTGAACAGAGAGACGGCGCTTACACCCCTCTTGAAAAAGAAGGGAAACCGAAATGGTTAAGACCGGTTTCAGCGTCTCAGTTCGGTTCTGTTGTTTTAAAATCAGTCAATCATATTGATTTATTGGATATTATTGAGATTGAGGTGAAAAAATTCTGTCCCGAGGGCTGTCAGTCTGAAAATATTCTTTTTGATGAAAAATCAATAAGAAAAGTCGGGAGTATAACATTGTCTGCCGAAAATCTGGACAGGTTTACAGATATGAGACAGATAACTTTGTTCGGAAACAGAGGCAAAGCCGTTTCAGAACAGCATACAGACAAACTTTCCCATTCGCTGACGTTTATAAAAATAAAGAAATACAAGATATACAGAAGAGAATCTGATATTCAGATGCGGATGGTCTTTGAGTTTCAGCACAACAGCTATGATCTCCCGGTAACAGATACAGATTTTATTAAAAAATACAATGATGATGAGACATTGCTGGACAATGCGGGCAATATTTATCTGACCGTCTCTCTGGGGATGAATCATAAGGGATGGCATTCCAAACTGATTGCAGGGATACTCTATGTTTGAAACAGATTCAAAAAATCATAGAAAATCTATTTATACAATCGGTTATTCTGTTCATTCCGCTGACAGCTTTATTGATATACTGAGAAAGCATAACATCAGCGCGGTAGCCGATGTGCGGTCTCAGCCGTACAGTCAGTTCAAACCGGAATTTAACAGGGAAAAACTGAAACTGATATTGAAACAGTCTGAGATGGCTTATGTTTTTCTCGGAAATTATATCGGGGCAAGAATTGATGCGCCTGAATGTTATAAAAATGGAAAAGCCGACTATCAGCTTATAGCCAAACATCCCTTTTTCCGTCAGGGACTGGAGAGAATCCGAAGCGGAATGCAGAAATATAATATCGCTCTGATGTGCGCTGAAAAAGACCCGGTCAACTGTCACAGGGCAATTCTGATATGCAGATATTTACGAGACAATTATGTTGAAATAAAGCATATCATAGATTCCGCGCTTGAAACACACAGCGATACCGAAAAGAGATTGATGAAGATGTTCAAGCTGGATCAGCCTGATCTTTTTAAAACAGAGAGAGAAAGGCTTGAAGAATCCTACAACAGGCAGGGAGAAAAAATAGCTTTTAAGAAAGATGAGGGAGATGAAGCAGATTAAGCTCTTTACAATCGGATTTACAAAGAAAAATGCCGAGACTTTTTTTAACCGAATTAAATCATCGGATATTAAATGCGTTATTGACATACGGCTCAACAATGTTTCACAGCTTGCCGGTTTTGCCAAAAAAGATGATCTGGCTTTCTTTTTGAAAGAGATATGCGCCTGCACTTATAAGCATTTGCCTCAGTTAGCTCCCACTAAAGAAATACTTGATGATTATCAGAAAAAAAATATTGACTGGTGTGAGTATGAGGCAAGATTCAATAAACTGATAAGACAGAGAGATATTGGCAAGTTATTCGCTTATGATGCCTTAGATATGTCCTGCCTGCTTTGCAGCGAGCCTTCGGCAGATAAGTGTCACAGAAGACTGGTTGCGGAATATTTCAAACAACTGTTTGGAAATGTTGATATAATACATTTGTAATGCCGGGATGTCATTGAAACTGCCCCTTCCCATATAATTGCGGAAATTCTTTTCTGTCTGTCGGAAATCTCCATCATTTTTCCATAATTTCTTCATAATTTCTTCATAATCAGCCTGTATTCTTTCCTCAATTATGATTCAGGAAATTCGGAGAAACTCAGTTTTTTGAAAAAAACTGAGTTTCTTCAGGGGCAGAATGTAAATGTTATTCGCCGATATTAATATTGAATTGAAAGGAGATATGCAGATGATGACGATGACAGGATTGGGAAGATTGAAACAAGAATTATGGAAGCTTCTGTTTTCATTATGTTTGATGCTTCAGGCGATTTGTCCCGGAAATGTATTCTCTCTTACAAAGGGGGATGTGGTCATCAATGAATTTATGGCAGACAACGCGGCAACGGTCACAGATCAGAACGGAGAGTATGAAGACTGGATCGAACTGTATAACAACACTGATAAGGAAATATCCCTGACAGGCTGTTATCTCACAGATAACAGTACAAATCTCACGCAGTGGACTTTCCCGGCCGTATCCGTCCCCGCGGGCGGCTGTCTCATTGTCTGGGCGGACAATGATGAAGATCAGGACGGAGTTCATGCAAATTTCAAACTCTCCGCGTCAGGCGAAAGCATTTTGCTGGTTTCTTCCGACCAGACAACGGTGATTGACGAGGTGACTTTCGGGGAGCAGAAAAGCGATGTCAGCATGGCGCGTTATCCCAACGGGACCGGCGATTTCATTGAAATGACGCCGACATTTTCCGCGGCAAATGTTGTCAGCGCGAATGTGCCGGGAGATGTTGACGGAAGTTTCTTTACGGATATGAAAGATGTCATTCTCGCGATACAGGCGGCAATCGGCATCACGCCCTCCTCAACCGTAACCGTGCATATAGCGGCAGACATCAACAACGACAAGATGATCGGTTTGCCGGAAGCCCTCTATGTGCTGAGGCAACTTGCTTTGGCTGCAACTGATGAAAACAACGGCGGAAACAATTCCGGAACAACCCGAATCATACTGAAAGGCGATTCAATCACTGTGGAAGGCGCAGGCGCAAGCGCCGAAGGCAGCAAAGTCACAATCACATCGGCAGGAACATACAGCATCAGCGGCACGCTGACCGACGGACAGATTCTTGTGAATACGACAGACAAAGAAACAGTGACGCTTATCCTGAACGGCGTCAATATCGGCAATTCTGTGACTTCGCCTCTGTATATAGCGGACGCGGAAGAAACGGTTATCGTGCTTGCAGACAATACCGAAAATTCTGTGACAGACGCCGCCTCATATATCTTTGAAAATACAGAAGAAGATGAACCCAATGCCGCTGTTTTCAGCAAATCCGAACTGGCGATTGAAGGTAACGGGTCGCTCACGGTTTCCGCAAATTACAATGACGGCATTGCCAGCAAAGACGGACTCACCATCAGCGGCGGCAACATCAGCGTAAACGCCGCAGATGACGGCATACGGGGCAAAGACTATCTTGTTGTCAAAGACGGAAACATCACGGTGAAAGCCGGCGGCGACGGTCTGAAATCCGACAATGAGGAAGATACCGCAAAAGGCTATATTTCTGTTGAGAAAGGCGCCGTTAATGTCACATCCGGCGGAGATGCTTTTGACGCGCAGACAAATGTGACAATTACTGACGGTGAAATGACGCTGACTTCCGGCGGGGGCAGCAACGGCACTGTCGCTGAAGACGCATCTGCCAAAGGTATCAAAGCGGCTGTGAGCATAGCGATTGAGCGAGGCACTTTCACTGTCAGTTCCGCGGATGACGCTCTTCATTCAAATGGCAGTCTGACAATCAACGGCGGCGCTTTTAATATTGC
>DZCT01000198.1 GCA_022736535.1 Desulfatirhabdium butyrativorans
ACGCTGTGTCATTCTGAGCGCACACCGTGTCATTCTGAGCGGAGCGAAGAATCTCTGTTTATCATCCTGAGACCCTTCACTGCGTTCAGGGTGACATTTTATTACGCTGTGTCATTCTGAGCGCACACCGTGTCATTCTGAGCGGAGCGAAGAATCTCAGCGGTGACAGACAGAGATTCTTCACTGCGTTCAGAATGACAGGGAGAGGTTTTATCACCTCTTCTACGCCATCACCCAAAAAAGAATACCCGTTTGCGGAACATATTGCTGAACTGACAGAACACTACAACTCCACGGTTGTTTCCTGCAACATGAGACTCACGCCTTTTACAGAAGGAATGTTTTCGGTCAGAGCTTTGACCAACGCCGCGTTGCCCTGATCCTTTTTCAGCTTGACATGGTAGGCATAGTCAAGGCGTTCACCCTGTTTCATGTCTCTGAGGCTGATGAGGGCAAATTTTTTGCAATGCGTTTTTAAAATACGCTCCAGTTCGATCCGGCTTTCATCGCTGTTGTCAATATTGAAGCGGAGCATTCCGTCAAAATGGCTGGTCTGCCCCAGCGGCGTGAAATGAAGCACAACCGCAACAAAGACAAAGCCTGTCGTTCCTATGACAGAAATGGTATAAGCGCCCACGCCGCAGGCAATGCCAGAGGCTAAGGCTGCAAACATGAACAGAATGTCTTTCGGGTCTTTGAAATTCGTGCGGAATCGGATGATTGCCATTGCGCCGATCATGCCCAGCCCCCGTGCAAGGCTGTCTCCTATCGCCTGCATGACCGTTGCGGCAACAATGGAACCGAGGATCAGCCCCTGCACATAGTTGCGGGAGTAGGAAAGCCCCCGGAATGTTTTGATGTAAGTGATGCCCACCAGCGTGGAAAGCAGAAATGAGACCAGTACGGTATAAACAGCGGTCAGCACGGCAGAATCAGGCGAAGCGTTCTGAAGCGTTAAAAAATCAAGCATAGTTTTCTCCTAAAATAAAATAGTGGCAGTGGTGTAGAAGAGTTGATTTTGAGGTGTCATTCCGAGCGGTTTGGGGTGTCTTCTGAGCGGAGCGAAGAATCTCATTTTTTATAATACATTGTTATAATAAGAGATTCTTCACTGCGTTCAGAATGACACGTACAGGGTTCATCACCTTTTCTACACTACTACCATCTGTTCAAGCCCTTACGGAGTGTACACCGCCGTACCGTTCACATAAACTTTGCCGGTGCCGGTAATCGTTCCGTTATTCGTCAGATTGGAAAGATACGAGTTTCCCGTCACCTCCCAACTGCTGTCCGAATCAAGAGTCAGAACGGCTGTTCCTGTATCGGTCGGGTTGACAGCGCCGCTGAGACTTGACTTGACCAAACTTAATGTGATTGAACTGCTGCTCTCTTGCAGCTTGATATTGCCTGTCAATGTCTGGTCTGTCGCGGTGAATGTCACCGTACCGCCCTTAGTCCCCCAATCCTTGTTGACATTGCTGTCAACAGCGGAGCCTGCGGCTGCGGTGGTTGCCCACAGCAGCGTATCCGAAGAAGCGTTAGTCAAGGTTGCGCCGGTCAGTTCGATAACGGCTGCGGTATTGCAGACAAAAAATAAGGGACCGGTCGAGTTGTTTGTCAGCGCGCCGCCGGTCATTTTGAATGTGCCGGTTCCGACGGATGAGTCGCCCGACATGCTCTGGTAGATCATCACTCCCCACTTCTTTGCACCCGAAATATTTGTGTCTGTAAGCGTAATAGAGTTGAATCCCTCTATAACCGCAGCTTCGGACCCCGTGGCTGTCAATGTGCAGTCAGCAACCTTGAAAGTGCCTGTGCAGTAAATGCCCGGTGAGCCTGTTCCGGCAGTAGTTCCAACGCAGTTCGTGGCATTGATCTTGGGCGCTTCATAGCGATCATAACGGTCTGTCGCGAGCGCGGCGCAGGAGCCGCCCCGAGTGCTTATTTTTGAATTGCTTATGTTTACTGTGCCGCCGTAAGTGGCGTCAACGCCGCGTGAGTTGTCCGTTCCGGTCGTGGTTATAGTAACATGATCCAGAGTGACTACCGCGTCTTCGCCGAAAGCAAATGCCCCGTTGGCTCCTGATGCGCTTGTCGTTACGGTGCAGTCTGTCATACTTATTGCAGATGCGGTGCCGGTGCCTGAATAGCTGGCGGTCTGGCTGGAAGATGATGCAAGCACACCCGCGTTGAATCCGTAAAAACCGCTCTTTTCCCTGTCAGCCGTTTCCCCGGTTTTGGTCACTTTGCAATTTGTCAGAGCAAGGCTTCCGCCGCCTGACACCTTGACAGCCGGAACATCGGATGCGGTTGATGTATATTCAACTTCCTGTTTTTCAACGCCTGAACTGCCGGACGAATATGTTCCTCCCGATGTAAGACTGATCGCTGTATAATCGCTTCTGTCGCCGATTATTCCGATTGTGGTGGTCGTTGTGCTGCCGCTCGTGGTGGTGGTCGTTGTGGCGGCAACTGTTGTTGTGGTGGTGGTTGTGTTCTCAACTGCGGTTGTCGTAGTTGTTGTGCCGTCAACTGCGGTCGTGGTGGTTGTCGGCGCAGATGCGGAAACAGACTTTAATATGAAAACCGCTTCTTCAAGTCCGGTTCTGTGATCGCCGTTAACGTCGGCATTCGGAGCAGACGGTTGTTTAATGCCGGCACAGATTCCAAGCGATATGCCCGCATCTTTAAATTCTACGACACTGTTGCCGTCAACGTCACCGGGAGCTCCGAAAAGTGTTTGATACCATAATAAAAAAGAATGTGAACAAACTCAGACAGACAGCTTTTTTCATGCAAACCTCTCTTTCATTTTTTTAACAATCTTTTTGGGCAGGGTGGACAGAGCGCAGGTCAAGTGAAAAATCCGTATTTGCTGATGCGCTCTGTCCACCCTACAACTATAGGGGTGAATTTATCCGCAAGCGGCAATTCTCTCGCCGGCGTCGTATTGATAAAGCCCTAAGACCTGCGTAACGCCGGTCATATATTTTGAAAAACTCATCCGCTGAAGATCGAAATATCGGATTAAGTCAATCATCCAGAGCGGCACCTGCGAGGTATAACATTTCAGTTCGAGAATCACGGAGCATCCCGGCGGAAACACGGTTTCAGCGTCACAGGGAATCATTTCCGCCTCTCTGGGAATGAGATTGTATTCGCTTTCAGGCATGAATCTCAAATCCGCATCAAAGGTCACACGGGCATAATCGTCCACATCGCTGATATATGCTTTCCGCACATACTGCGTCAGCACTTTCGGCTCGACATTGTAAGTGAAAATGGTCCGCTCGAACAGTTCCCGATTTTTTGTCTCCGAAGGCGCATCGTTTTTCTCACGGGATTCAAATCCCGGTTCTGTATAGACTTTATACCATTCTTCGTCGCGGACTGTTGCACGATATTTTCTGACCACCCCGCCGACTTTCTGTTTGATCTCAAGGAAATAAGGCATCACCGGATCATCGCCGTAGGAGCGGACCCGCATGTTGAAACGGTTTTCCGCTCCTTCCATTCTTTTTCTCAGAAACAGATACCCGGGAGAATCCAAATAAAGATTGTTCACCCGATAAAAGCCCTTTTCAGCCTTTTCCGAGTATTTATCCAATGAGCAATAAACCGAGGCAAAATCAGAAATCGGTTCTGTCAATTCAGCGGGAATACCGAATTTCAGTTCATAGCGGTCAAGCCGGGGCGGCAGTCCTTTCTGTTTGTTTTCTCTCATTATATCTCCAAGGACGGGTCAGGGGTTCGGGGTGAGAGGT
Organism: Desulfatirhabdium butyrativorans; assembly: GCA_022736535.1. Taxonomy (GTDB): domain Bacteria; phylum Desulfobacterota; class Desulfobacteria; order Desulfobacterales; family JAIFKL01; genus JAIFKL01. The sequence continues at coordinate 3,765 of DZCT01000198.1, forward strand.
AAGGGGGGCTGACCTCTCACCTCTGACCTCTCACCTCTAACCAGTTTTTTAAAGGCTTTTCCGAGAGCCTTCCGCTGATGCTCATCAGCTCGATATACTGACGCCGGATGAGATAAGCAGTCCGTTTCAGGCGCATATCGCTTTCTAAAATACTTTCCTTTATTTTCAGCAGGGTCAGCGGATTGATGCCTTCCATTTTCATATATTTCCTGAATGAAATCTCGGCATTGCTTTCCGGCTTCCGGCTCACGAGGATACGGTGCTGGCGGATCAGCCGGTCTAAAGACGCGGAAAGCGACATGATTTTTTCAGAAGCTGCCCTTTTTTCTTCTTCATATTTCAGCTTTTCATCAAACCATGTCCTTTTCCGGCGATTGATGTCTTCTCTGTCAGAATTGACAAAAGGCAGATTGAAGCCCAGCTCGACCGACACCGCTTTGTCCGCTTTGCCTTCTTTTGCCGAATCATATTCCACGTTCAGGGAATTTAAATATTTTTTATTTTTTGCCTCCTCAAACTGATATCTGCTTTCGGCAAGCTGTGTTTTCAGCAATTGACAGCGCAGATGGATATTGTCCGGGGACGGAACCGGCTGAATGTCCTGAATCCGTTCCCCGATAGCTTCGGGTTCTATCAGCTTTTCCTCATCAAACATGATGTCCTCGTAATAGCCGGCGATGCTTTTTATTTTTTCAATAATACCGCTTACATTGTTTTCAAGTTTCACAAGTTCCAACTGAAGCGCGACATATCGGTCTTCAGCGGAAACCAGCGTGCGGATGTCAAATGACAGGTCGCTTACACTCATTTTCTTGAGAACGCTGACTTCATCCTCATAAACCGCCAGCAGCATTTTATTCATGTTGAGCAGAGATAAAGTCTCAAGAAAGTCAAGCGCCAGCACATAGCGGTTTTGCAGAACCGTGTCAAACAGTGAGGCATGTTCCGTTCTCACAGCGGCCCCGGTTATTTCGGAAATCTTTCTGCTGAGTTCGGTTTCTCCCCAGCCTCTGGGATAGAAACGGAGCGCATATTTCTGCTTTTCAATATCAAATTCCTCGGTCTCGGTGCGAAATTCGATTCTGTCAATATAAGGCGTACTTTCAGGAGAAGCTTCCAGATATTCAAGCAGTTCGCTGTGATTTTGCAGTTGCGGGTCTTTTTCCGCTGTGGCAAGAAAACGCTCTAAGGTCAGCGATTCCCCGTTTGTGAAAGTTGCCGAGAGAAAAAAGGCTGTGATGAAGGTCAGCAAAAAGATTCTCATAATACCCCCTCGACAACAGCAATCTGCGACGGCTCATCTCCTCCCTGATCAAAACTGATGATCAGCGTACCGTCCGAACTGCCCGCGGCAATGCCCTCAGGGCGAAGTCCGTCAAAGCTTGCAACGCGAGTCATATTTCCGGTATTTTCATCTAATTTCCAAAGACTTCCGCCTGCCTGATCTGACAGCGTTCCGGTCACATAAAGCGTGCTGTTGTGATAGAAAAGGTCTGAAATATGCTCCTGCTGCAATGTCTCATCTGTCTTGAGCAGAATCTTCTTCCATACAGAAACCTGAGCGTCATCCAATTTTTCATTGCAAAACATCTCATCAATGCTGTCAATCTTGAGAATAACAGAATGTCCTTCATAAAAAGGAGATTTGAAACCGAGGTAAAGCGCGGCATCGTGATAAAACATGCCTTCTATATCAAGCGAGCGGTCTTCCATCGCGCTCAGAACAAACTGCGCCCATTCTTCATTCTTGTTACGCGCCGCACTTTCTTCAAGCAGGTCATACAAATCCGCTTTTCGGATCAGACTGAATTTGTCTCCTTCCCGTTTTACGGAAACCAGCAGGCGCCGGGATTTTTCAATTTTTCCCTTCTTGTTCGCATTTAAAGAGCAGGCGATATAAAGCGTTCCCTCATCGCCCGTAGCCGCAGATTCCATATCGTTTATCTCTTTGAGTCCTGAAATCTGACTTTCTTTCGTGATTCTCCCGGTGCCGTCCATCAGAAAGAGCAGGGGCTTCTTATCCGGCGTGTCGTCGCTCAACACAAGCCAGCGGTCAATGTCGTCCAGACGGACAATTGCCGAGGCTTCAATATCCGATGTTTTCAAAGGCAGCATCGGCGAGGCGATGTAAGTGACACCCTCCGCACTTTTACGGGACACGGACGCTGCCGCAGGCGGAATTTCCGCATGTATTTCCTCGGGTCCGAAAAACTTTTTCAGATAAGAAACCAACATGCTCCGCTGTTCTCTTAAAAAAGACAGAAGCGTTATTTTCGGTTCGGACGAGGTAATCACCACTTTTTCGCCGAGAATGAAACCGTTGTCTTCGGGAATCTGCACCAGCACTTCCCGCCCGTAGCTCTGCAACACAGGATTTTTCCGCAGTCTCGCCGGATATTCCACAATGCGTGCGCCCACGCCCACCACGCTGCCGGGAACGCTGTTTCTCGAATCTGTCTGTGAAACAATTGTCACTTTTTTTCCCAATGTCATGCGGGTATAAACATTCTCATGAATATAACCCTTTACAAAAGAAGGGTTTTTCGTATGCAGCGTCAGTATGGGCGCAAAGGGCGAAGCTTTCTCACCCGGCTTGAAATTGACCGAACCGATAATCCCCTCCATCTGTGCATAGATATTCAGCTTGCTGTTTTCGGACTTCAGCAGCGCCAGCTCTTTTTCCAACTGCTCAACCTGAATTTTGATCGGGCTTCCGGCTTCATCCAAGGATTTCTGAAGCAGTTCGATCTGAATATTCAGGGGTCTCAGCGAGAGTGCAAGTTCCTGTCTGAGCGACTCGATCTGAAGAGTGACAGGATTGCTCGCGCCCGATCCTGCCATATCTCCCGCGCCTTTTTTGTCTTTGACGATGCTTTTCAGACCCGATGCCAATTCTTTGTTAAGGTTGTACTGATTTTCAATCAGCCGTATCTGATTGCGGACTTCGCTGTTCAGCGAGGCTTTTTCAGCTTCCAACTGTCTTATTTTGGAGCGGATTTCATCTTTGTTGACGCCTTTCTGCGCCCGAAGCTGATCCAACTGATGGGAAATATGGTTGATCTTGAGCGTCAGTTCCGGGCTGACAAGTTCCACCAGCAGTTGTCCTTTTGTGACAGACTGTCCTTCCACAACATTGATGCGTCTGATATCCACAGAACTTTCCGAACTGATGGTCATTTCCCGTGTTTCGGCAATACCCTGAATCGCGGTACTTTCACGCTCGCAACTGAGCGTAATCGAGACAGCCGCGACCAAAGCGGTTATCCACAGCACATAAAGCATCCAGCTACTTCCGATGTGTTTTCTCATGACAAACCTCCTTGTAGAGACGCACGGCCGTGCGTCTCTACGAATTCCCCATAGATAATCGGGTCGGAGGGCAGTCCGCCGGCCCGCCCTTAGGGTTTAATTTTCCGACAAAAACTGCAACGCCTCGTTATAACGGCTGTCAACATGGGTATTGAGACTTTCAATTGCCGTGTCGAACTCTTCGGCATTGTTGAGGAAAGTATAACCCTCTTTTTCGCCTTCCGCTCCCACTGTATAGGGACGTATCAGTTCGGAAGCGGTTTTATATATTGCTTTCATTTTTTTCGGCTCAAATGCGCCTTGGGCCGCTTCTTTTACAAAAGAGACATATTTTGTCCGATATGTCGGGTCATCTGCCAGATAGCGGATCAGGGGCCAGCTCTCGGTCACTTCATCAAGAGAAAGCGAAACCGCTCCGTTACCGCCCACGCCGGCAATGTCAGAGCCTTTCAACGCCTCATTGTTATCCCAGGGAATCCAGTTGAGCAGACCGTTTTCGCTGTTGTTGTAGAGGTAGTAATTGTGGCTCATGCGCCCGTAAGTGTCCCAGTTCTGAATCAGCGTGTTGACCGCCAGCCAGCGCAGGAATCCGTCAACATTCAATGTCTTTTCCAAAGCTGCCCGCCATGCCGCGGCATCAGCCCTGCTGCTGTGAAGCGCGTCGAAAAGGGCTTTCACATCGCTCCAGTCCGCTTCATCTTCGTTGTTTTCTTTATCAAAAGATGCTTCGTCATCAGTCGCAAAGGTTGCGCCCGTGCCTTCGGGTTTGTAGAGATTGCCGTCGGAATTTCCGAAATAAACGTCAAGCATGGGGTCCGCGGGTATTTCAACCATGGTATAGAGTCCGAAATATTCCGAGCCGTTGCCGTGATTCACATACACCCGGTAAAAAGCCGTTCTCGGCGCGGGAACGCCGGCGTCTCTGAAAATATCTGCCGCGACTTTTTCTCTGAGAAAGGAGCTGTCCCGGTAATTGCTTGACAGACTCAGTTTTTTGAAGCCGAAAAACCGCTGATTTTCAATTTCCGGGTAATCATCTTCAAACTGATCGAAATCAAAGCGCAACGGCAGTTTCCATATACCGCTTTGCCATGTGCTGGTCAGCGATGAATTGCCTTTGAATCTGACGCCCGCATGATACCATACCTTGTCTTCAAATTTGAGCGTGCAGGGTTTCCATATCGGATTGCGTCCGCCGCTCATGTCAATGGCTGCGCCGCCGCCGTCCTGAATCCCGGCATTGTCAGGAATTTCTGCGCCGCCCGGAAAGCCGCCGCCCATATTCTCCGCTCTGCAAACAAGTCTTTCTCTGTCTGTTGTGCAGAGACCCGTCACGGTTTGTTCCCGCAGGGTCATTTCGCAGGCCTCGCCTTCGCTCTTTCCCTCACAGGCATCTGCCGCTCCCTGAGACATCTGGTTATCAGTCGGTAACTGATTGCTGTCATTGGGAAACTGATTGACCGTCTGTCTGCATCTGAGACTCTCCCCGCTCATGGTACACACCCCGCTTACCGTCTGTCCGCCCATGCTTATTTCACAGGCATCGCCTTCACTCTTTCCCACGCAGGCATCCGTTTCGGTCCCCGGCTGAGACTGCTGGGGCTGCGGATTGTTGTCGCCCGGAGACTGATTTCTGCCCGCTCCGAATTGTCCGTAAATATCGGTCATGTCATCCACCATTGCCTGCCAGTCCGCCGAGTCAATGACAAGTTCGATTGTTCTGACCTTGCCGTCCGAAAAGACGGTATCATAATCCGGTGCCGCATCTTTTCCGTGAGTTTTCTCAGTCCATCCCGCCGGACGTTCGGTTTCTGAAGTTTCAGAAGATGCGGAGAGTTCCAGAATTTCATTGATAATACGAATTCGCTTTCAAAATAAAATAAAATATGATAAAGATAATTTTCAAT
>DZCT01000658.1 GCA_022736535.1 Desulfatirhabdium butyrativorans
CTCTTTGATGTCGGTGCGGGAGACCTGCCAGCGCGGATCGCCGTCTGCAAGTTTGGCGCGCAACGCGAGCAGCATTCTCCGACTATTGATATTGACCGGACACGCGTTCTGACATGCACCGCAAAGCGTTTCTCCGAGGCAAAGGTCCTTTGCCTGATTGACGCCCCAGAGCAGCGGCGTTATCACCGCGCCCACCGGCCCGGGATAAGCGGAATGATAGGAAAAACCGCCGATTTTCCGATAAACCGGACAGATATTCAGACATGCCGCACACCGGATGCAGCAGAGTATTTCCCGAAATTCCGGATCCGCAAGGATGCGGGAACGCCCGTTATCTATGATGACAAGATGAAATTCCTCAGGTCCGTCCGCCTGATCCGGCTGCCGGGGCGCGCCGATATAACTCACATAGCCTGCCATGTTCTGCGCCGCCGCGCCTCTTGCCAAAAGCCGGAACAGAATCTCATGGTCTTCAAGCCTTGCCACAACCCGCTCCATGCCCATAAAGACCATATAGACTTTCGGCAGCGTGTTCGACATGCGGATATTGCCCTCATTAGAGACAGTTGTGATATGTCCGGTTTCCGCGCAGGCAAGATTGCAGCCGGAAGTTCCCATATCCGCGGTCAGAAATTTCTCACGAAGAGCTTTTCTCGCCGCTTGTGTGAGCGTGGGCGGATCATCGCTGTAAGGAATGCCCAGCTTTTCGGAAAAAAGTTTTCCGATTTCCTGCCGGGTTTTGTGAATCGCGGGCGCGATGATGTGAGAGGGATGTTCTCCTGCCAACTGCACAATGTACTCGCCCAAATCGGTCTCGACCGGCTCAATGCCTTCAGCGATGAGCGCTCGGTTCAAGCCGATTTCCTCCGTCACCATAGACTTGCCTTTTACAATCCGCTTCACCTTGTGTTTATGAGCAGTTTCAATGCAGTAATTCACGGCAGCCTGTGCGTCCCGGGCAAAAAAAACATGACCGCGGTTTTCACGAATCTTTTCCGCAAGTCTTTCCAAAAGAATATCCAGATTTTCAACAGCCTGCATTCGGATGTCGTGCGCTTTGAAACGCAGTTCCGGACCTTCGGGAAGCTTCTTGTACGCCGCAGCCGTGCCTTTTCCGAAACGCTCCTGAAGATTTGCCAGCGCGTTTTGCAGCACCGGATTGTTTATCGCTTTTGTTGCTTCGCTTTTGTAGGTTTGCATTGTTGAAGTCCCTGTTTATTTTACCACGAATGACACGAATGATGAAACGCCGCGAAAGAACACGAATGACAACAAGGTCAGTGGCAACCCGTCAGGACTGTCCGCTGCACCGAGTGGTTAGCTCCTTAATAAAACAGATTTTCTTGTTGAAAATCTTTAGAATGTTTTTGCTGAAAAGAATCTTTGGAAATCAGCTTGATAAACATATCCTTTGATTTAATAGCATTATGAAGTAAATTCAACTTCATTAATGATAGAAGCAGAGCGCAACTCCTTGCTTGACAGTTAATTGATTTCTCAGGATTAAATTCAATATCTGTAAAACCCTTATATTCATATAGTCTTTTAAGATATTCTTGATGCGGATAAAGTGCTTTAATATAAAGCCAATCATAAAATGATGTTTTGGGAACTATGGGCCACTTCAAACCCATAAAATTAAATTCTATCAGATTGCCGGAAGATTTCAGTCGGGAATCCTGCTTTGCTTCTCTTGAATTTTTCATATAGATATCTGTATAAGGTCCTCCTTTTTCAAAAACCTTACTGCCTTGAAAAGCAGATTCTACGCTGATTTTTCCAATTTCAGTTTCAATCTGCAAACTAAAGGCGCTGAGTCTCTGGCCTAAAAGATTTTCAGATTTACTTGATACTTCCAATAATGGTGAAAAACCGGAATGTTTTGCAGCCTCATGGAGAGCGGCAATGTTCTTTTTCTTTTGGATA